>JAKBMG010000127.1 GCA_021831685.1 Bacteroidota bacterium
TTCATCAAATCCTTGAATACTTGTGGGCGATTTTGGCAGCATCATTCGCTGAAATTCTAATTTCTTTTTTTTCATAAGATTTAACTCCGGAAATGTCAATAATTCAGTAATATCTATTAATTCTATTTCTCTACATTCAAATATTACAAATAACTATAATACTCGTCACTCACCCAAAGGGATGAAAAAGGGATTAATCCTTTTTAATTATCAGTTATCAATAGTGATGAAAAAGAACGTTAAAATCGGAAGAAATAAATTTGACTTATTTTTCTTTATATCGGATCGTATAAGTGAATTGGGAATTAGAATTTGATATTCGGATAAAAATGTCTTAATTTAAATTATATAAATAAAAGGTTTCTTATGTTTAGACAACTACCAAGGACGTTAGTAATAGGAAGCACAGTAACACTATTAATACTTATTTTTATTTATTTATTTACTAAGCTTCCTACAGGAGGAGAGAATAAAAGTGCGGGACAAATTTCATACAGCGGAACTGATAAATGCGCCACATGTCATAAAAGAGTTACCCCCGATATTGTAAATCAATTTGCTATTAGTACAATGGCAAAAGCAGGTGTTAGATGTACAGACTGTCATGTTGTTGAACGCTCTAACCCGATGGGAAAAGAACATGAAGGATTTTTCATCACTGTCTCACCTACTCCAAAACAATGCGCAAAATGTCATCCCGCAGAAACAACACAGTTTGAGCACAGCAGGCACGGCGGTCCGGCGTGGGTAGCATTAAGCGGATTTTCGGATTTTACTGCCAAACAGAAAAAGATAGTTGAACAAATACCTGAAGTCAATCGAGGTCCAAACGGAATTATCACTGCGACAAGAAATTCACTTTTTGATATTGAAGGTACTTCTGTTACACCGGCTGCTTGCTTAACATGTCATTCAATTGGTAAGCCGAATGAAGACGGTAGTATCGGGAATTGCAATAAGTGTCACCTTCGCCATGAATTTTCCATTTCACAAGTAAGGAAACCTGAGATTTGCGGACAGTGCCATCTTGGACCCGATCATCCTCAAATGGAAATTTATCACGAATCAGCGCACGGAGTGATGTACCAAACGGAAGGGTCTAAATGGAATTGGGATCAGAAACCGGGAAGGTTAACAACAAGTGATATGCCGGCTCCTACTTGTGCTACCTGCCATATGAGTGGATTCGGTAATCAAGGCACTACCCACGACGTAGGCCAAAGATTATCTAAATTTTTATTTGCAGCCGTTACAACAGACAGACCAAATGCATTTGAAGGACGTGAAGCAATGAAGTCCATTTGTGCAAATTGTCATTCCTCTCAATTTGTTGATGAACAATATGCAAAGGCTGATAGTGTAACTGCATTTGTAAATTCAAAAGTTGAAGAAGCAAATCAAATAATGCAGGGCTTGGTTAAAGACGGAATTATTTCGGATAAACCTTTTGCTAATACAATTAGTTTTGATGCATTTGATTTATGGCATTTCTATGGAAGGACAGCCAAATTCGGTGCATATATGCAAGGACCCGATTATGTTCAATGGCATGGCGTCTATCCCCTGCTTAAACAACTTGCAAAGGTAAAAGAAGAAGCCGCACTCCTTCGTGCTGCGCACAAACACGGAGGGAAAATATGAGCAAAATAAATATTTTTCACTTAGCCAGCATTAAACTTCCAATGGCAAAGAATCGTTTACTTTTGATTTTTGTCGGAATAAATTTAATGTTTACCGGAATCGATGTAGCGCTTGCTCATTCAATAAATGATTACATCCCCATTTACGAATGGATACCTATCATGTATTTTCCTTTCGGTGCACTTTCGTGTTTGATGGTTGCGTTCCAAACCCAGCCGAAAAAGTGGACTGCATTAGTTCATATTGTGCTTATGTTAATAGGTATATTGATCGGCGTTCTCGGAACAGCATTCCATGCCAACGCAGTACTTAACCCGGCAGGGTATTTAACCTGGGCCTGGGTTGTATTCGGATCACCTATTTTAGCACCGTTAGCTTTTGCTGGAATTTCATTGCTCGGATTATATGCAATCACCGAAGAAATAAATAATGAACCCGGTTTGCTTCAAGTTCCAGGGCTGGGAATATTTAAGGCTCCGATCTCAAGAGACAGACATTTTCTTTGGCTTGTTGGTTTGGGATTTGCCGCAAGTGCAATAACTTCGATTATAGATCATGCGCAGTACGGATATACATTTTATAAGATGATTGCAATTGTCTACGGATTGTTTGCCGCTTCAGTTGTCATATACCTTGCAATTGCAAAGGAATGGTCAAAGGGGGATGAAGTTGTTTATCTCTGGACAATGATTGCTGCAGTAATAGTTGGCGTACTTGGTTTCGGGTTTCACCTTTCAGCTGATCTTGCGGGAACGGGTGCAATAAGCCTTGAAAGGATTTTAGCATTTGCTCCAATCTTAGCGCCATTGTTATTCAGTGATCTCGGAATGCTAGGACTATTAGTTGTAGCTGAAGAAAGTAAATAAAATCATAAAAAGTAAATCAAGTTTAATTGCTAGTTTTTAGAAGTGCCCTTAAGTCAGAATAGTATAGATTTATTTGAGCAGGCTGATAATTTCCGCAAGTGCTACGGCATTATTAAGTCTTGGCTCTTTTGATGAATAGAGGAGGGTTAAAGTACCTTTTTCTTTTTCCAGTTTCTTTATTTGATCAAGAAGTTTTTCTTTCCCTTTGAGTTCAGCTTTATACTTTTCTTTAAATGAATTCCATTTTGTAGGATCGTGAGAATACCATTTTCGTAACTCATTACTCGGGGCAATTTCTTTTAGCCATAAATCAATTTTGGCTTTTTCTTTTTTTAAGCCTCTTGCCCAAAGTCTGTCAATAAGGATTCTGTAGCCATCATCTTTTGATGGATCATCATAAACGCGTTTTATTTTTATCATTATTATATCCTAAAATTCTTCTTTAACAATTTGTTCACTTTGAATGTTAAGATTTTGGAATATGTTTTCCAAAGCATCCATCATAGGTGGTGGACCGCAAGAGTAGAATATTTCATTAAAATCATTCACAGTTGATTTTAGAAATTCTTCAGTAATAAAGCCATAGAGATATTTGTCAGATTTTTGATGAGATAAAATATTTATGAAATTATTTCCCAATATTTGTTTGAACTCATCTTTAAGAATTATGTCTTCTTCTGTTTTATTTGCAAAGATTAGTTTGTTATTCCCAATTTTATTTTTTGAATTGAGCTCTCGAAGAATTGCAATAAATGGCGTTACACCAGCACCGCCGGCAATAAAGATTCCATCACCTTTGTAACAAATTGCTCCCCAAGGTTCTCCTATAATTAATTCCTCTCCAACTTTGAGATTGCCAATCTCTTTTGTTACTCCATTATGGTCATTATAAATTTTGATCGTAAATTCAAGATAATCCCAGTTATTTAGCGAAGTAAAAGTAAAAGAACGTTTTTGACTTATAAGATTGGGTTTATTGATTACAACATCAGCAGCTTGTCCTGGAATAAAACTGAATCCGGCTGGTTTTTCAACCTTTAAGGATTTCACATCATGTGTAGCATTTTTAACATCAAGAATTTTTACCTTATAATCTTGCATTGAATGAACTCCATAACTAGCGTTTAAAAAAATATGTTTCAGTGCTGGTTTTCTTTATCGAATCGTGAGACATAACCACCCACTTCAGATTTAAATCCAACAGCAAGCCTATTCCAGCTATTAATGGCAACGATAGCAAGCGTAAGCTCGACAAGTTCTTGAGGCGAGAATAAGTTTTCGACATCGTCATAAATTCTATCCGTCGCTCCGGCATGTGAAATTTGAGTTAAGGATTCACACCAAGCAAGCGCTGCTCTTTCACGAGGCGAATAAAAAGGTGCTTCCCTCCATGCAGCAAGCACATGAATCCTTTGTGCGCTTTCTCCAATAGCAATTGCATCTTTTGTGTGCATATCAAGACAGTGTGCACAGCCATTAATTTGAGATGCTCTAATTTTAACAAGCTCCAGAAGTTTGTGATCAATATTACTTTTATCAACTACTTGTTGCATACCCAACATTGCTTTGTAACCTTCGGGCAATGTTTTATGCCAATCTAAACGCATATTATATTCCTTTCATAAATAATTTTATTGGAGGTAAATTCCCATTCCGGGTAGAAGAAATTTTAAATTCTTGAATTATGAGTTTGTCTATTTTAATAATGAATATCTTTAACTATAGAATAGTTTATAACCCGGATGAATATATATTAAACTTTAATACATTGTAATGATGACGCTAACGTTGTCAGTTGAATTAGACCACCTAATATTGAGATATTTTCTGATGACATCATATTAACCTTCAAATTTATTTACAACTTTTAGTTTTGTATGTCTTTAGTTAGTAAGTGATCCAGTTTCTACTTTCTTTTCCGAGATGTTTACCTAAACTTATAAATTCACCCCAAACTTTGGGTTGATAAGCGATCTTTTGATAGCCGTAGACTTCATTAAAAATATTTTGTGCAACCAACCTACCTTGCTGTAAGGCAAACTGAGCTGCCGCAGGAACGGGTAAACCGTTATAAGGATTTATTGCGAGCGCATTATCACCCAAAGCATAAGCAAAAGGAAAATCTTGTGCTTTTAGAAATTCGTCCACAATTATTCTTCCCGCGATACCGGTTTTAAAACCACTTTCCCTAATTAAGTTAGAGATTCATATCCCACCTGTCCATACGAGAGTTTTGGTCTTTATGGAATTCAAATCGGAGAGAAATACTTCATCTTCGTTTACACGAATTATCTTAGTATTAGTTAACACTTTAATACCTTTGGCATTTAATTTTTCTTCTATTTTTGCCCGGATGTATTCTGAAACGCTTAGCAAAATCTTATCTGCTGCTTCTACTAAAATTATATAAAGTTCATCCTCACTTAACCTATAGTTAGAAATGCAGCGCTTAACATGATCTGAAAGCTCGGTCGCAAATTCTACTCCGGATAAACCGCCGCCGCCAACAACAAAAGTGAGTTTTTAGAGTATGATAGGGATTTTTATCTATTAAATGAATTTTGATGTGATAACGTTTTCGAAAAAGACTGCTTAACCTGAGAGCCGCAGTAATACCGCCGTAACCGGCGCCAAGCACGACAATATTTTTATAGAAAGTATCCATTTTCAATTAACCGTCGATTCAATATCGCTTTTATTATGATCGCAGATGCAGAAATATTTTGGAATCAATTCGTTGAATAAATCACGAAAGTATTTTCTGGCAATAACATGATCATGACCTTTGTACATATCATTCATAAATTCATCTAAAAACTTATTTACCTGCTCTTCATAAGTTATTTGTATGATTTTATTTTCTTCCATATTATCTCCAAATCTTTGGCATTAATTCTCTTAACACTTTCAGAGGAAAAGTAAATGGACAAATGAATAATGACAATGACTTAAGTCAGGAAGTAATTCTTTTGGTTAGAGAGTTAATATTAAAAGAAGGATGTTGGAAGAAAAAGGCATTCTATCTTGCGAGGTTCTTTAGCTTCTTAAAATCCTCAATAAATATTGTTTTGCCATGTATTCTAATAATTTTATTATCTCTAAGTTTTTTTAATGCTCTGGAGATCGTTTCACTAATAGTTCCGAGATATGAAGCTAAAGTCGCGATGGAAATGGGAAGTTTAATATGTGGTTCAAGAAGATTTGCGGTTCCTGATTTTTCAAGTTCTTCAATTAGATAACCGGCTAATCGATTTATAACTTCGGATAATGACAATTCAGCAACTTTGACACTGAGAGATTTTAGGCGATATGCAAATCCCGTCATTATCTTTAAACTTAATTTGGAATTATTTGCCAATAAATTAAGAAATTCATTTTTGGGGACAAATAACAAAATGCTATCTTCCAAAGCCTGAACATCTGCGGGGCAATCACCGCCGGTAAAAAGCGGAACATCACCAAAAACATTCGGAGGAGTAATAAAATGCAGAATGTATTCCTTGCCTTCCCTGGAAATTTTGTAAATCTTGACTGATCCCTTTAATACAATAAAAAGACCTTTGAATTCATCTCCTTCATGGAAAATAAAATCATTTTTTTTAACCTTAATTAGATTACTTAAAGCGGTAATTTGCCTGAAGTCATCAACACTAAGCTCGGAAAAGAGAGGAACTTCTTTTAATGTAATTTTTGAAGATTGCTCAATCATGACACAAATTATAAATAATTAGAATAAAGTTAAAAATAATTTATGCAAAATACTTTTTATATAAAGAAACGGATCTATCTTCTCTTAATAGAGTAATGGTAATCACAAGTCTAAATAACATTAATTCAATATTATTGTATTTACTTGAAATTATGGATTTTCAAAAAAATAAAAATTTATATAGTTAGTAGAAATGAGAATGCCTCAAGATAAACCAAAAATAAAGATATACTTATGAGAAAAAAAGAGAGAAACAAATTTGTTGATATATCAGGATTGCCGGTTGCGCCATCAATGGAACCAACTTTGCGAACAATTCACCTTCCGCAGGATAAAAATTTTTATAATTATCGTTCAATTGAAATTTCTTTAATAGCTATTCTGTTAGGTATTGCAGGCGGATTTATTGCCCAAATTTTAACAAGATTAATTGGACTAATAACAAATCTTTGTTTTTATGGGGTGTTTTCTTTCACCTTTAGTTCACCAGCTCAAAACCATCTTGGATTGTTGGTGATAATAATTCCGATTGCCGGGGCAATAGTTGTCGGATTCATGGCTAAGTATGGCTCAGCCGGGATTAGAGGGCATGGAATACCTGAAGCAATGGAACAGGTATTATTGAATGAAAGCAGAATACAGCCACGTCTTACATTCTTAAAGCCTATCTCTGCCGCAATTTCAATAGGTACCGGCGGACCTTTTGGCGCAGAGGGACCAATTATTGCAACCGGTGGGGCGTTAGGCTCGTTAATCGGACAACTACTAAAGACAAGTGCGGATGAGAGAAAAATTCTTTTGGCTGCTGGTGCAGCAGCCGGAATGGCTGCTACTTTTGGAAGCCCAATCTCAGCAGTTCTATTAGCTGTGGAGCTTTTGTTATTTGAGTTTAATCCCCAGTCCTTAATACCAGTTACTCTTGCAAGTGCAGCAGCTACAGCAGTAAGAATATTTTTTGTAGGTACAGCGCCGATATTTGCCTTAAAGGATGTGGCTCAGCCAGGTTCTGTAGCTTTAATAATTTATTTATTGATGGGATTGATTATTGGAGTTTGCTCGGTATTTGTTACAAAGGCTGTTTATTTAGTTGAGGATTTGTTTGACAAACTACCAATTCATTGGATGTGGTGGCCTGCTATCGGAGCTTTAGCTGTGGGAGTAGTAGGATATTTTGCTCCGCATACGTTAGGAGTTGGATATGATAATATAGATAATATCTTGAACGGGTCCATATTTGGGCAAACTTTAATTATTTTGTTTGTTCTAAAATTTGTTTCATGGGCTATTTCCCTGGGCAGCGGAACGTCCGGAGGAACACTAGCGCCATTGTTTACAATCGGCGGAGGGCTGGGAGCTACTTTAGGCTCAATTATTTTAAGTCTATTTCCAAATTCAGGCGTCGATATAAGGATAGCGGCTCTAGTAGGTATGGCTGCAATGTTTGCCGGATCAGCGCGGGCATTATTAGCATCTATGATATTTGCTTTCGAAACAACAATGCAGCCTCATGGTTTATTACCGCTTTTAGCGGGCTGCAGTAGTGCATATTTAGTTTCCAGCCTAATGATGCGTAATACAATAATGACAGAAAAAATTGCCAGGAGAGGTGTTAATGTTCCAAGTGAATATTCGGCAGATTTTCTATTACAAACCCTAGTAAAAGATTGCGCAACTAAAAATGTCGTTTCTATTAAAGCTGAAGATGAGGTCTCAAAAGTACGTAACTGGCTGGCTTCAGGTGAAGAAGGAACTTTACATCATGGTTATCCGGTAATCGATGAATATGAAAAACTAGTTGGAGTTATTAGAAGGCGAGAATTAGAAAATCCGGAGATATCCGGCAGTAAAAAAATAAAGGAAATTGTTAAAGGACCTTTAGTAGCAATTTACGAAGACAACACTATGCGGGAAGCAGCAGATATGATGGCAAGCTACAAGGTAACGCGTATTCCAATTATTGCACACGACGATCACCAAAAATTGATAGGTCTAATTTCTCATGATGACATTTTAAATGTAAGAAGAATGCACAATGAAAAGGAAAATTTATATAAAAGATATATTAGTTTAAGTAAGAAGAGAAAGAAAGATGACCAGAACAAAAATGGTCTTATCAAAAAGTAAATATTAATGAATAAAAAGGTTAGCACTGACTTAAGTCATGGGCAAATATTGTTTTTTATCTTAGATTGGATAGCGTAAGATGTAAATATAAATTTTATTAGCAAGGTGTTAAGATGCTTATTCAAATATCTTTTAACTGAAGGAGTCATGTTATGCCAAGAAATAAAATAGAGATGATATTAAATATTCAAAAATCATGTTCCGAACCGCTTTATGCCATACTTGACGGAATTACGGAAGAACAATTAACTAGATGAATAAAAGATACAAAGAACTAACTTAAGTCAAAGGAATGTACTACTATTTTCAATAGATTTAGATTAAAAAGAAGTAAAGGACTAAAACCAAAAAAATTAACGAAAAGAGGAATAAATGTCAGAAACAATAAAAAAAAGCCTTTTAAAGGATGAAATAAATTACCAGGAGGGTTCAGTAGTAAGCAAACAAGTAGTTAAAAAAACAAACGGAAACATTACTCTGTTTGCATTCGATAAAGATGAATCATTAACCGAACATAGCTCACCCTTTGAAGCAGTGGTATATATCGTTGATGGAGAAATGGAAATAACTATAGGCGGAAATCCATACAATGTTAAAGCAGGTGAATTAATTATAATGCCGCCAAATATACCTCATGCACTTAGAGCTGAACAAAAAGCAAAAATGCTTTTAACAATGATTAAGTAAGGAAGTAAATCTTTGGATATGAAAAATAATCGATTTCTTTTAGATGAAGTTCCGCTGGTCTATTCATGTTCGGGATGTAGTAATATTGCCCAGCTTGCTAATGATGTTGCAGTAAAAATGGATAGAGAAGGTATAGCTGAGATGTTGTGTATTGCGGGGATCGGCGGAAATGTGAAACCTCTTGTACAAAAAGCTAAGTCCGGAAGAAAGATTATTGCAATTGACGGCTGCGTTCTTAAATGTTCAAAAAGTTGTTTAAACAACGTTTCGGTTGTGCCCGACATTCATTTTGAGCATACTGATTTCGGTTTGAAGAAAGAATATCATAAAAATTATAATGATGAAACTGTGGATGAAATTTTCGAATTAATTATTAATGAAAATTGTGAAATTGTGCTAAACTCATCTTCAATTTTGTAAATTTTTTTAATCGATAATCGGATAAAAAAGACTGATAATTAAGAAGAAAAAAAGTTAAACTCAAAACTAAATGATAAAATAGGACTAAAAATGAAACTTAAACTTAAACTTGAACCTAAACTTAAATACATAATTTTAATACCCGCACTATTTATAATACTCTTAATAATTACAGTCATAACCTTTCAAATCAATGGATGTAATGAATATTCGAACAAAGTGAAAGGTGAAGAGTATGCAAATCTGACCTATGCCCCGGAAGTGCCGCCTGAAATAATGAGAAATCATCCAAGTAAGGTGATTGTAAATTTAGAAACAATGCAAGTAACAGGAAAATTAGCGGATGGAGTGGAATACAATTTCTGGACATTTGGGGGAAAAGTTCCTGGTGAGTTTATTAGAGTAAAAGAAGGCGATGAAGTAGAATTTCATTTGGATAACAGCCCGCTCTGCACGGTTCCTCATAGCATCGATCTTCATGCTGTAAGCGGCCCGGGTGGCGGTGCTTCAGCATCGCAAACTGTCCCGGGACATTCTTCGACGTTTTCTTTTAAAGCTAATCACCCTGGGCTTTTTATATATCATTGTGCAACACAGCCGGTACCGCTTCATATAGCCAACGGAATGTATGGCCTTATTTACGTACAACCAAAAAAAACATTGCCCCCTGTTGACCATGAATATTATATAATGCAAAGTGAATTTTATACAACCGGGGATTACGGTGCGCCCGGATTACAAGATTTCTCTTTGGATAAAGCATTAGCGGAAAATCCTACATACGTTGTATTTAACGGTTCTGTCGGAGCTTTATCCGGTAGCAATGCACTCCAGGCAAAGGTGGGCGAAACTATCAGACTTTTTGTCGGAAACATTGGACCGTCATTAACTTCTTCTTTTCATATTATAGGTGTAGTATTTGATAAAGTTTATCTATTCGGTGGTACATCTGTGACTCAAGAAAATGTTCAGACTGTTACAATTCCGGCCGGTGGGGCTGCAATAGTCGAATTTAAAGTGAGTGTGCCGGGTACATATACAATTGTAGACCATTCAATTTTTAGGGCTTTTAATAAAGGTGCTGTCGGGATGTTAACGGTTACGGGTAATGAAAATAAAGAAATATTTTCGGGTAAGCAGGCTGATAATTTGTATTATGGGTCCGAAATGGATAAGAAATTAGAAAATAATAATTCAGGAGCCGGAAAGACTGATATCAATCCCCAAAATGCAAAATCATCCGAAGGAAATTCAAATAGCATTGATGACATTATTGCAGCCGGTAAGAAAGTTTTTATGACTACGTGTTTTGCATGCCATCAGCCGGACGGAAAAGGTGTACCGAATGTGTTCCCTCCTCTTGCACAATCGAATTTCTTAAATGCCGACAAACAGAGAGCTATCGGAATAGTATTGCGCGGAAAGAATGGAGTTATAACTGTTAACGGAAAACAATTTAACAATATAATGCCTGCGCAAAGTTTAAGCGACGACCAGATTGCCGCGGTTTTGACATACGTATATCATTCGTTCGGTAATTCAGACAAAACAGTTACCAAAGATGAAGTAGCAAAGGTTAGAAACGGAAAATAGAAAAGTTGAGATGAAAGCAAAAAAAATAAATATTACAATATTGTTGGTACTGTTAATAGGCTGCTCTTCATTTGGGAAAATCAACTTAAAAGCATCAAATAAAATGATATTGGTAAGAGGAGGTTTTTACTGCCCATTATTTAAATCCGATAATGATTCTTCAAAACAATTTATTCATGCTTTCTATATAGATCAGAATCCGGTAACAAACGAAGAATATTTGAAATTTGTAAAAGCTAACCCGGAATGGCGAAGATCCATGGTAAAAATAATTTTTGCAGATGCAAATTATTTAAGAAAATGGAAAAGCGATCTTGACTTAGGTAATGAAGTTAAAAGTAATAAACCGGTTACTGACATTTCCTGGTATGCTGCAAATGCCTATTGCACATGGGTGGGCAAGCGGCTTCCTACTGTTGCCGAATGGGAGTACGCCGCAGAAAAACTCCGTATGATAAATAATTCAAATGACTTAGTCCATTTTTATGAATGGACATTTGATTTTAATGAAACAAATATAGAGGCTTCCAGCATTTGTGGCGGTGCAGGCGCAAGTGCTACTAATCCCAAAGATTATCCCGCTTTCTTAAGATTTAGCTTTCGCAATAGTCTTAAAGCAAATTATTCAATGGACGACTTGGGGTTCCGGTGTGTAACCGGAATAAACTAGGAATAGCGGTTTGCATATGAAAATCATATTCGAAAGGAAATAACTGTGAAAAAATATATTTTAGTTTCGTTACCGTTAATAATCATAATTATTGCGGGTACTTTTATATATGAAACAAACAAAGTGAGATCAAGTAATAAAGAAACAACATCCCGGGAGATACAGATAGATGAAAGAAGTTCAATAGGAAATAATACAAAATTAGCAGATTCTTGCTGTAAGGAATTGACCCCGGGACGTTATTCTGATGCATCTATCTATCAGCTGGAAAGTGTTTGGAAGAACCAATTCGGTAAAAAAATTAAACTAAATAGTTTTTTAGGCAAAAAAGTTATTCTTGCTATGTTTTATACACGTTGCCCCACTGCATGCCTGGTAATTGTAAATGAACTACAAAGACTTCAAGCTGCGATTCCACAAAAATATCTTGATAATTACCGGTTTGTACTAGTATCGATTGATTCTAAAAGAGATACACCTGAAATATTAAAAAAGTATGCTGATGAAAGAAATCTTAACCCCGGTATTTGGACTCTTGTTACTGGTTCAAAATATCAAATAGCGGAGCTTGCACAAATAATTGGATTTAAATATAAAGAGAATCGGTCAGGTATGTTTACGCATTCAAATCTAATAACATTCATTAATCAAAAAGGTGAAATCCAAAATCAGAGCGAAGGATTAAACCAAAATGTAAATATGCTTTCAAGCATGTTGTACAAATAGATTTGGCTAATTAAATATATGTCACGAATGTCGAAATTTAAGAAGCCAGAAGAGAATTAGGAATTTAACTAAGGAGTAAAAAATGTTTACTACAGTCAGATATTTTGTAAAAACAAGTATCATATTTTTAATTGTTGGAATTTTTACCGGACTTTATATGTCACTCAATAAGCATTTGTTTTACACCGGCTTTTCACCGGAATTAATATCTGCCCATACTCATATCATTCTCGTCGGTTCTATTATGATGATGATCATGGGAGTAGCATTGTGGTTTTTCCCCCGCGCCGAAAAAGATGACAAAAAATATAATCCGGATCTTATTCTTGTCACCTACTGGATAATGACAATATCTACCGCCTTAAGATTTTTATTTCAAGTGGTAGGCTCTTTTATGGAATCAAAATATATTGAAACGGGTATTTCTGTTTTTTCTACATTTCAAGTTTTAGCAATTATTCTTTTCTTTTATGCGATGTGGGGAAGGATTAGAGGAGTCGGCAGCCAGTACCGTGAAGCTAAAGGAGAAAAATTTTAATGGCTTTTGTAATAACAGATGATTGCTTTAACCATGCACTTACATTTAGAATCCCCACAAGATGCTGCTCTACATCCTGAGGATAAAACAACTCTAAATTCACATCGGCTTTATTGTATAATGTTAAGATAAGTATGCTAAGGTTTTTGGTGGAGTTTTTGTCGGTTGGAAAATTGTGCCAATACTACTGTTTCATAAACTGACAAAGAGAGTCAAGCCACCCTACCCATTCTCCGGCGGAATATTTTTTTTGCTTTTTTCTTGAACTTAAACTTTTGCGTTTTAGAGCATAAGTCACATAATTGTTATAATGCATTTAACTGTGGCGCATAGATTGAAAAATCGATTGTTGATTTATGTTTGACGTTATCAAGCCAAGCCTTTTCGTCATGTGCAATTTTTATGATTTCTGGCGTAGAAAGAGACTTGAATTTTTTCAATACTGTTTCCAAAATATTTAATTCTGCACTGCTGAATAAATTTGGATTGAAAGGTTTAAGTGGAACTATTTTTTCAGTTTCCTTTTCCTTTATAATAACGAATTCATTCGTCAGATAATTTTCAGATTCCAACAATCCAAAGATTAAACCATAGTCACAAGGAACTGTACCCATAGGAAGAGCAATGTACTTACAACCGGAAATTGAGTAACCGGTATATTTATAGCTAGCAAAGTCAGAATAAAAAAGTAATTTATTAAGGCGTGTTTTCATTGATGCATTGTGTATGAAGTACAAAACCATGTTTGCAAATTTTTCATAGTTTGGGACACTAAAACCAGTATAACGGTTAGGGATAATAAAGTTGTCAAATAATATTTGTTTTAACTCTTTTTCTCTAGCTTTATTTTTCAAGATTAAATCGATAAGGTCGTCTAATATTCTTTTTGAATTTTTAAGAATTTCCTTTTTACGCTGGATAATTTCCTTAAAGTCTAATGGATTCATAATAAGGCTAAGGAGTGTAGCGGTACTGGAAGAAGGCATTTCGCCATTTTCATAAAGACGATATTGGTTGGCGCCAAGTCCTAGGATTTCGGACATTTTAGCTGCAGATAAATTATATCTTTCTCTTACCGTTGTCAGCTGCTGTGGGAATGGGATAGAGTATTTTTCCCGGTACTGGTTATATACATAATTGATATTAATATTATCGATTTCGGTTGTAGTAAATTTTTCTTTGCAATTTTTACATGCGTAATAATATTCGAAAACTTCAAAATCTTCAGTACGAAAAGAACTTGTTTTTTTTTCTACAAATAATTCCGATTTGCCTTCACATAAAGGACAATTTACTGATTTCATTATAAAACCTTCTAATTAAAGTTATATGTTCGCTCTAAAAAATCGAAATATTCCAAATACTTAAATTTATCAAGGAAGCTTTCGCATTTCGGTTTATTATCAATTGACTTTAGCAATATATATTTGAGCTATTAAAATGTCAACTAAATAGTTGAATTAATTGAAATAATATTAAAATATACAACTATTGCTGTTGTTATAAGGCCTGACTTATAAAGGGGATTTCTTCCCGCATACGGGACAGGCTCCGGCTTAAGCCGGATTCGAATGACAACTGCTTACTTCTGTCATATCGAAGGATCCGCCGCGGCGGACTCGACTGTCTGCCCCGTTTGCGGGGAGATATCCCATACTCAACTCGTTTGCCTGAGCTATTCGTGGGATTTCTACCTTCGGTCGAATGACAAATTTGATTGGGTTATTTGGAGAGAAATAATATCGTTGTACTTCGACCGGAGGGAGAAATCCCCTGAATATCGCTGTCTGCCATTTTTGTCACACCTAAGTCTTTTTTTTCTATTTTTTGACTAAATTTTCCCCACTTCTACTAGGCTTCTGCCAAGCCTATAACAGGCCTCCACCAAGCAAATAATTCTTGTCAAATTATTTCAGAAAAAAGTTTGACAAAATTGTCAAACACTCATCCTCGTCTATTAGGGTGATAGGGTAACAATCATTTACCAGCATAATAATAAATTCACATTCTTTCCAAAAAAAATCATTAAAATTGGAAAGAGAAATTCAATCCGACTGGATTTATTTGAAGAGGAGGCAACGTAGCAGAAGAGATTCCTGCAGAAGGGTGTTTTGAAGAGTAAACTTTTCTATAATATTTTCCTACGGTAGAACCAATAGCATAAGACATAAATGCCGCGGCAATTGCATCTGAAAACCAATGCATCCCTCCCCTATTTACAGAAGAAACACCAAAAATAGTATAAGCAACCAAACTATATCCAGCAATTTTAATCCAGGTCTTATCGGGATAATAATTTATTAGTGATGATACAACCGCCATTGTATTTGAAGTATGCCCTGAAGGCCAGCCCCAGAACATTCCTCCGCGTAAAAATCCGAAACGGAAAGTCTTACTTAAGCTTTCCATATCGCTATTATGTCGCCAATCCGGATTAGGTCTTCCAGTCAAAGCTTTCAAAGTTGAGTTATAAATTAACTCAATCAGACTTGCCTGTAATACAGCAAAGGAAGCCCCTAAAGTTTCATCATCATTTTTAATCTTACTATAGGCATATAATGATCCTCCCGCAATAAATGGCAGAAACATTCCGCTAAACACTACCGGATGTCCCAATTTACCGTATTCTTCATGTAGATTGAAATAATGCTCTACATTGTAATCAACATTTAGATTTACAAGTAATATTGTTGACGCAATACCGGCGAGATGATAATAAATATTCTTTCCCTTAAAGCTATCAAGGATATTATTCCCAAAATTTCCAAAGAGTAAAATATCCTGCGCACCTGGTGAAGATATATTAGGATTAACCGTACTTATTGTAAAATATATTCTTTTATTTTGATTAAATATCGATTGATTGTTTAGACTAAGATTTATCTTCGTACCGGTCTGAAAATTATTAGTTATATCGGAGTTCAACTTTAAGGTCTGTGCATTTATCTCCCCTGATATAACAAAAATCATTAAGCAGATGGATGACGCAAACATGATAAGTCTGTAATTATACAATTTATTTCCGGATAAAATTAAGTTCTGCTAAAATAAATCATTATTGTAATAATTTCACTCCTTTAGAATTATTTTTTTGTGTGGGCAACATTATTTAACATCAAGGAAATAATCTTCCCGCAATTGCGGCAGTGTTTTATTGAAGAGTTTGTACGCAGTTCAAACAGCTTATTATTAAGCTGAATAAATAACTCTCCCGTTTCTTTTAGCTTCACGAATAATCAAAGAGCTGTTATCTTTCCATTCTTCATCGGAATAATATAATATATCAACAGGTTTGTTAGTTTTTTTTACCAGATCTCTATTAAGATTCCTAAAAACTAATAGTCTTTCATCATAATTTTTTTTTCTAAAGCTTTTAGAAATAATAATAATATCAATATCATTACAATCCTTCAGAGAAAGATATGCAGAAGAACCGTAAATAATAATCTTATTAAGCTCTACTTTTTTTTCTTCAAATGATTCTTTTATTGCTCCGGCAGCTATATCAATTTTTTTTGAATCCATTTTAATACTTCCGATGTTTGTTCGTAAATTTTTTCAGAGTTCTTTTTATTAAATCCTTTCAAGATTAATTTTAAATCTTCCGGATATCTAGTAGGAATACTTTTATCGTTAATATATTTTATAAACTCATCAATTTCTATCGGAATGTTTAATTCATATTTATCCGATATTTTTTCAATCAAATAATTTAGATTATGCGTCCTTTCCGGATCTTTCTTGAATACCTTTGCATAAATTGATTTTAAGCCCTTTTCAATGGATAGATGATCCATAAAAACCGAATATAGATATCTCTTTGATTTAAGCATAGCTTTCGCAGTCAATAAATCATACCTAGCTTGCTTAAGCCATTCTTCATGAGATTTATATTTTAGTTCATTCATTAGTATCTATTACAAATTTAAAAAGAAAAATTCAAAATAAATAAATATAGCGCTATAATTCTTTAATCGGTTCCTTTTTTCTGCTGTTCGTTAGTTCTTTCATATCCCGGCGTAAACATTCTCTGAGATGAAGTTCCTCCTGCGGCGGATTCTATTGCTTTAATTGCAATTGTCTGAACTTGTTGACTGGCTTCATTTACCTTTTGAGTTAATTGTTTAATCTGTTCGGCTTGCTCTTTAATTTTGTTTTCCAAGGATAGAATCATTTGTTTGTTCAAATTTCTTTCCCCGGCAATTTCTTTTTGTTCAAGCTCTGATTGATGTTTGTACTTAAACTCAATTTTTTCCAAAACTGATTTTTCAGTCTCTTTAATAGCATTCTCAAGCTGCTTCGGAAATTGCTCTACTTTTGATTTAAGCTCTGCAAGTCCCTTTTCCTTTTCTGCAATAGTTGATTCCCTTTCAACAAAATCTTTTTCAACGGATGCTTTTTTATCATGGAGTTCTTTTTCAAGTAGGACTTTTTTCTGCTCGTATGTGTCGATTTCCTTTTTCCTATTTAACTGCAAATTATAATTATACTCTTCGTCTTCCCGCTGCCGTTCTTTTTTTAATTGGTTCTCTCTTTCTTTTTTTGAATTCTCATAACTTTCCTGCTCCTGTTTCCAAAGTATTCTCTTTTGCATCATTTCTTCTTCAAACACAGTTTTTTTATTTTCCATTTCAGCGTCAAAAGAAGTGCGTTTATCTTTTTGGGCAGTAAGTAAAGCCGAAAGAGTATCAGTGTTGGTTTTTATTTCATAGATTTCATTTAGATAGTTGCTCTCAATTTCGATTGCCTTTTTTATGTCCTCAAGTTTTTTAAACTCCAGCGATAATTTTTCACTCACATTATCAAGTTCGCTCATAATCTCAATTTTAGCAGCTCCAATACCGGTAACAATTTTTTCAACAGAATTATCAGATGCTTGTTTGACAATTTTATTTTCTTCATCCTTCTTCTTATCAGCTTTACGATCATCTTGTTTTTGCTCTTTTAATTTTGCGAGCGTTTCAGTGTAGGCTTGCAATATTTGATTCTTAGTGCTTTTTTCCGATATTTCTGTTGCCATAATTATATTCCTTCAATTTTTATCCATAAAATAATCACATATCCTCTTAAAGTGCAAGTGTCAATATAACGGGAAAACGAATATCTTGACACTAAAACAAAAATTTTATTATCAATATTATAAAAAATATTTTTAACCGAATCAAATCAACTATTTTCTAAGAATCCATACCTTTAATACAAAAATGAACAAAGAAGATTGACATTTTTCATTATAGAAATGTATCTTTGCATAGAAACATTTTAATGTTCTGCGCCCGTAGCTCAACTGGATAGAGCTTTTGACTTCGGATCAAAAGGTTGAGGGTTCGAATCCTTCCGGGCGCACATGATAAAATGATTATAGGGCACTTCTAAAAACTTCAATATTCTCTGCGAACGTTGCGTATTCTTTGCGTTCTTTGCGTTAAATTTTTATAAAAGATAGTTTTTAGAAGTGCCCTATCGTATATTATCATTTTATAAAAGGTAATATACAATTCCCTGTTTTTGGTATCACAATATTATACCGTTTTATACAATTCTCTCCTTCTTTTTTCATTCTCGAGTCTTTCACTCCATAAACAATAAGCGGGATTGATCATGATAATCGTTCAATTGTAAAAAATAATTTTCATCTTGAAAACTTTCCTTTCAAAAATTGAAAAACTTCAAAGAAATTAATATTTGAATTTTGTACAAAACACGTTTTAGTTAAAAAATAAACTTCAAAAACAATGAAGTGAAATATAAAAATTATTATTATATTGAATCAGTTTCTCACGATTCTAATGATTATGCAGTTAATAGCGATTATTCTAAAATAATAAATGCAGAAAAAAAGATTTTCCTCTTTCAGAGAAATAATGCAGGCAATGGGTCTTGTTTTTGGAGACATTGGTACAAGTCCTATCTATACTCTTACAGTAATATTTACATTAACAATACCAACGCAGGAAAACCTTTTAGGCGTTTTATCGCTTTTATTCTGGACTCTTATAATGCTTGTAACTGTTGAGTACGCTTGGCTTGCAATGAGCCTAAGTATAAAAGGCGAAGGTGGGGTAATAGTTCTTAAGGAAATATTAACGGGCAGTGTAAAGACGGGAAGAAAAGCTGCCTTTGCAACTTTCCTGGGATTTGTAGGAGTTTCATTGCTGATGGGTGACGGCGTTATTACTCCAGCCATAAGTATTCTTTCTTCAGTGGAGGGCTTGAAGCTTATCCCAGGACTCGAACATATCGGAATTACATCCGTAATAATAATAACATGTATCATAACTATTTTATTATTCGCGTTTCAAAGTAAAGGTTCCGATAAGGTTTCGTTTACATTCGGTCCAACAATGATAATATGGTTTCTTGCGTTATTATTATCCGGTGCCTATTACATTGCAGATATGCCGGGAATATTAAGAGCAATAAATCCGTATTATGCAATGGAATTTATGGTGAACAACGGTATAACTGGATTTTTTGTCTTATTAGAAATTTATTAAACGATACAGAAGATAATCACACTAGAAAATATTTTTATAATTGATACTACAATGTAATTGGAATCAGTTTTAAGTAGGAATGCTTTAAAACAAGAAGTGCGAAAACACGGTAATTTTCGCACACTGGAGTGGGCAGAGAGGGAATTGAACCCCCGACACAAGGATTTTCAGTCCTTTGCTCTACCGACTGAGCTATCTGCCCAAAATTTGGAGACCAAAAATAGAGATTTTTATTTTAATCTCAAAAATATAATGAAAGAAATTTTAATTATATTTTTTCCGTCAAACTTCTACCGGAACTTTTATTACTATTTTTTTTATCGGCTCCGGTTTATTTCCAAAACAAACTTTTGGCATGTGCCCGTCCTGCGGAAATACTATAGCAAAATTACTTCCGTTTAACTCTAAAAGACTTACTCTCCCTTCAAGTTTGCCGAAATCTTTCTCTGAATCAAAACCTAGACTTTTGCATTCGGAAATGCTGCAAACACCAAACTTCTCTCTCCCCTTTAGTACTATCTGGACATCTATATTCTTTTTATGATGCTCTATAAAGCAAGACACCATTTCTTTAGAATCATATTCACTTATAGTTGCATAAGAGCCTTTATCATTTACATTGTATGTGCCGTTAGGTAAATCAAAAATGTCACCGCACAAAAAGTTGCTTACATCTTCAAAATGAGGATGCAATGAAATATATTTTGAAAAATTGGAAAGCGAATCGTAAATCATTTTCTTTATCTCCTATACTATTATTTATTACAATAAATTTTTATTTAATGTATTAAGCCTATTTTAAAGTCAACATTTTTAGACGAGCAAATATAATCAACAACCCATTCGTAAAGAAAATAGCATCATTCATTTAAAACTCAATTGACTTACCAATACCCCAGCATTTCATTATTCAAATATTCAATCATTCCGAAAGATTTTTTCTGCGTAATATGACTTACAAAAATATTTTTCTCTCACTCACTTTAAATAAAATATTTATTATATTTTGATATGATAGGTTAGTTCAATCTGATTAAACAAATTTCCAAAAACATTAATTCTTCTAAATAGGAAAGATGAAAGTAATGATAAAGTCGCACCTCTTCCAAAACAGCTTAAGTTACTCACTTAACAATCTTAAAAGAAAATTAAAAATATTTCATTTATTGATACCTGTTATTTTTTCTCTTTTGATTTTTTTTCCTGTTACAAGCTTTAGCAAGCCAATACCTCTAAAATGTTATTCAGGAATGCAGTGGAGGCTAGTCGGGCCATTTCGCGCAGGTTGGGCTACTATGTCGGCAGGCGTCCCTTCTGCTCCGAATACTTTTTACTTCGGAGCTGCGGGCGGAGGTGTTTGGAAAACAAATAACGCAGGCAATACATGGCAGCCGTTGATGCAGCACGAAAAATCTTCTTCAGTCGGTGCCCTTGCTGTTGCTCCGTCAAATCCTGATGTTATATATGTAGGTACTGGTCAAGTTGCTTTGCGATATGATATTCTTTCGGGTAACGGCGTTTATCGTTCAGATGACGCCGGCAAAACTTGGAAAAATATCGGACTGAATGCAACCCATCGAATCGGGAAAATTTTAATTGATCCCAATAACCCAAATCGGGTCATTGTCGCCGCCTTAGGTCAAGTATTCAAACCGAATAAAGAACGGGGAATATTTTTAACTACTAACGGCGGTACAACCTGGAAACATGTTTTGTATGTAAATGATAGTACCGGCGCAGTTGATTTAGCTTCCGATACTAAAAATCCTCAAATTATTTACGCAGCGCTTTGGCAAATTCAAATGCATCCATGGCTCGATTATTTTGACCCGCAAATGGGTTTCGGCTCCGGTATATATAAAAGTGTGGACGGCGGTGAACATTGGAAAAAATTAAACGGGGGCGGACTCCCTTCCGGGCAGTTAAGCAGAATTGGTCTTGCGGTTGCTAATAATAGTGGAGGACAAATAGTCTATGCTACGGTTATAGCACAAGGCGACAGCAGCGGATTATACCGCTCAAGTGACGGAGGCAATAGCTGGCTTTTTGTTAATAAGGACGGCGCGCTTGCAAATTCTTATTTTAGCCGGGTTACAGTTGACCCCCATAATGCAAATATTGTTTATGTAATGGGTCGATCAATAAGCCGTTCTGTTGACGGCGGAAAACATTTTTCCTTTTTTAAGGGAGCACCGGGAGGAGATGATTATCATTACCTATGGATAAATTCTGAAGATACTACTCACATGATCGCCGCCTCGGATCAAGGAGCTGTGGTTACTGTTAATAACGGCGAAAGCTGGTCAAGCTGGTATAATCAGCCTACCGGACAGTTTTATCACTTAGCTGTCGATGATCACTTCCCGTATCGAATTTACAGCGGGCAACAGGATAACGGGACAGTAGAAATATTAAGCCGCGGTCCTTACGGTGTTATCGAAGATAAGGATTGGCATCCCGTCGGGGGCGATGAGCGCGATTATGAAGTACCAAAACCCGGTAATTCAAATTTGGTTTTTGGAAGCGGACTCGGAGGATACGTCTCACGATTTGATGAAAAGACAAGACAAGTCGCAAACGTTTCTCCATGGCCGGTTTCGAGCTACGGAGCCTTCCCGACAAAAGTCCGGTACCGCTACACCTGGATAACACCGCTTGTATTTTCACCTGTTAAACCTAACGCATTGTATTTCGGAGCTCAATACCTTTTCCGTTCTATGGATGACGGAAACCATTGGAAAATTATTAGTCCTGATTTAACTGGAAAAGTTTCGACGCCGGAAAAATATAAAAGCCCTACACTTAATCAGGCGCGTACAGCTGGCTACGGAAGTATATTTACTATTTCTCCCTCACCGATTAGTAAAAACGTTATTTGGATCGGGACCGATAACGGAATTATCCAACTCACAAACGACGGAGGGAAAAATTGGATGAATGTTACTCCTAATCTGGTTCCTTTATGGTCTCGTATCGATGCAATTGATCCTTCGCCATTTTCCAAAAACTGTGCTTACGCTGCCGTAAATACTCACAGGTTAGGGCTATTTAAACCTCTAATAATTAAAACTACGGATGACGGAAAGACCTGGAAAGAAATCATAACCGGATTACCGCAAGATGAATTTGTAAATGTTGTCCGAACCGATCCGGTGCGCAAAGGATTACTCTATGCCGGAACAAACCGGGGAGTATATATATCGTTTGACGACGGAGATAATTGGCAGCCGCTTTCTCTAAACTTTCCTACGACAAACGTGACTGATCTTTTAATTCATAACGGTGATCTAATAGCTTCGACACAAGGAAGAGCAATTTGGATTTTAGATGACCTTGAGCCATTGCGGGAAATTTCTCAAAATATCATCTCCCAATCTGCTCATTTATTTCATCCGGAACCGGCATGGCGCATGCGCGGGGATGAGAATCATGATACTCCATATCCTCGTGAAATACCACTTGGTAAGAATCCGCCTGACGGAGCAATTATAGATTATTGGTTGAAGGATGGCAATGCTGGTAATATATCTATAATCATAAGGGATGCAAAGGGAAAAATCGTTCGAAGTTTTACTTCCCAGGATAACATTAAGAGTTTGCCTGCAAATCGCTATTTTGAAAGAGGATGGATATCTTTTGACGATAAACTTTCGAATATATCCGGGATGCATAGATTTGTATGGGATTTAAGGTATACTCGTCCACCTGCTCTTTCTTATCATTATTCCATAGCCGCACTGTGGCATGACCGCACACCACTTGAACCGAGAGGAATGATTGCACTCCCCGGGAGATATTCGATTACATTAAAAACAGACGGAAGTGAGTACACACAACAGCTTGAAATTAAAGAAGATCCCCACATCCACGAAAGCGAATCCAAACTGCAGAAGCAGTTTGACTTTGCAAGTGTAATTGACTTTAACTTAAGCAAAATAATTTCGGCACGTACTGAGATTGAGAATATCTTAAGGGATGAGAAGGATAGAATTTCTATCCCTCTTAAAGATTCTTTATCAGCACTGGCTGACGGCAGAATAGATAGTTTTTCTCAAGTAGCTAATATTTTCGCCGACTTGGTTACTGCGGTTCAAAGCTCCGATGCCGAACCAACTCAAGGACAGCATGACGTATTTAACCATTATAAATCAAAATCTGATGAGCTTTTTATAAAATGGGAACGGTTAAAGAAATTTGCAGAAAATGACAAATAGAATTTATAGATGAATGAGATTCCGGAGGGTATGCATACCCTCCTTCTCTAACTGAAAGATTTAGTGAATAGAGAAACCAACTCATGGATTAACTCAGCCGTAATTCCCCAAATTACTTCACCTGAAATTTTATAAACAAAAATGGAATGTTGTTTACCGTACCATAATTTATTGTATTTGGGAGGAAGATGAAGCTCAGCGGCTGGGAAAGTTTTAATCTCATTTCCTTTATCGTCAACCTCAATAGGATTGACCTGAAGTCTAACGGAATATTTTTCCGGTATTTTTCTTTCAAAAAAAGAGTATGGGACGGTAAATATTTTTTCAACTTCGTTCTTGTCAAAAACAATTTTTGAGATTCCCGGTAAATCTAAAACTCCTATAAAAGGTTCGACTGTAACGCCCATAGGACCAATTAGCGTATCAAGCTGACCGATTATTTTTATTTTACTTTTCTTTACGCCAATCTCCTCAAATGTTTCTCTAACGGCAGTATCACGAAAATTTTTATCTATACCAGGATCAAATTCACCACCCGGGAAGCATACTTCACTACCCTGTCTTATTCCTGCAGCCCTCTTTTCAAAAAGCAGATGATATTCACCTTTTATTAAAATAAGAGGAATTAAAACAGCGGAGTTAAAATAATTTTCTTTTCCCATAATTCCGGGTTTCTTCGGAAGGCGGGATTTTAGTTTTACGATATCTTTTTGATTCATAACGAAAAGGATTACTAATCGGCAACATCGATTACTTGATTATGTCTAAAAATGAACTTGAAAAAATAAAAATCCGCATCTTCGGAAACTATTTTATCTTTCGTTAAAAAGTACTTTTCGACTGCTCCGTTGTTACTTTCTAATTTTTGGTAAGGAAGATAAAGGTTTTCTTCATAATAATATTTCGGCAGCCTGATCTTATTGTTACTTACAAGATACGCCATGTCAATAAGGATTTTTCTTGTAAAATCTTTCTCGTCTTTTCTTAAATATATTGTCCTCATTATTTCACCTAAATTTTCTTTTAAAGTTAGCTTTGTTCTACCTATCCAAGATAAAGGGATAAAATCCCTTTAGCAACTCAAAAAGTAAATAAGAAGTGAAATTGAACGTCATCAAAGCCAACCGAAGGAAACATTGATAGCTTTGGTTTATCAGGTTGGGAATGTATATCCGGTGAATCGCTTCTTGGAGGTGCAGCAATATTTCCGAAGGTATATCCGAGGAAATAAGCGAGAGGAAGGTCACTATACCAATGCATCCCTTTGTTAACCAATGAAAATCCGAGCAAAGCTAATAGAGGATAACTTACTGGTCGAATCCATTTTAGGTCAGGATAATTATTAGCAATTACCGTAATTACTGCGGTAGCAGTTGATAAATGACCGGAAGGAAATGAATAATATTTAGGTTGATTTTTTTGATACTGACTTATACTTGGTCCTAAATGCCAGTCCCCCCCATTCTCTGTTGAAGCAATAGGGCTTTGTCTGCCTGTTATTCTTTTTAGGAATTGCACAAAAATACCGGTAGTTAAAATTGCTTCGGCAATATTGCTGCCTGTTCTAATGGCAGTTTCATCATGGAATACTAATCCCGGAATTGCAAAAGCAGCAGCAGAAAGAAATTGATAAGTTCCGTTTCCGAAGTTTACCATAAAGTTAGAAGTATGGTTATCAAGATTTGACCTCAAATATAATCGACGTTGGAATGACCAGCCGCTTTGGTCAACAGCCATAAACGAACCTGTCAATGCAGCCACCGTAAGATATGCAGGGATCATCTTTTCTTGAAAAGATTGGCGGAAGAAATTGTAATAATCCGACGGAATATTAGTAATCATTTGATCCCAAGTTACATTGCTTTGAATTCTCTGTTCGGATTGAGATTCATGATGAGTTTTGATGGAGGATGAATCCGGGATAGCAACCACAGTTGAATCTGCCGCTAATATATTTTGCCGGATAAGGCAAAACAGAAATAAGAAGATAACATTAATTGTCTTTCTGGACATCTTGCTTTAAAAACATAAAATATAAGATTAAGTGAATTATTTCATAAGAGGATAAATGATAGCGGCAAAAATACGCTTATTAAATGAAAGTCATATTATTTCTATCACAATGTTGGGGTTTCCTTTAATCGGGAATACAACCAAAATCAATTTAGGAATCACTACTCGACTAAACAGGATACCTTCCGAATGATTGCATGTGGAGTAATTTAATTGAACAGTATTTTCCATTCTCCAAAGAGAAATCCTCCATAACATTAATTATTGTGGGCGCTAGTGGATTCGAACCACTGACCTCCTGCGTGTGAGGCAAATTTATACTATTAAGATATTAAACCTTTTATCAGAAAATAGAGAATAAATAAAACATTTCGAAAGATTGCTGTGTCCATGCCAATAAAAGATGTGCCCAAAGGTGCCCGGATTACACGTTTTGGGTGACATTATGGGGACAGAAGATTTTATAATCTTATCAAATAAAATCCCGCACACACACCGCCAATAGCACCTACCCAAAACTTGATTCCGTCCCAAAAGCTTGGCCGCAAAGATTTATTCTCTTTCAGCAATAGGTTCAAACTATTATTCTTTATAAAAATTATTGAATCTTTATCGGCAATTATCCTATTATCTATACTAATTTGCTGCTCAAGTCCTGGCGTCTTAACATCCTTCAAAAAATTGTAATCAATAAATATCTCGGTGATATATTTTAATTCATTTTTTGTTATTAAAGCATGAGTACTATCTATCGGCGTGACTTGGGCGAAAACGATAGTAGTTTGCAATAACACCATTAATACTATCGGTATTAGCCACTTCATTCTTGACCTCTTCTTTCTTTTTTTCCTGCAAAAGAATATTCTGCTTGATTATAGTCAGGGTATCTTTGCGTGTTGTGGTGAGTGAATCGATTCTTGCCGCTATATCCTGATTACTTTTTATCTGAATAGCTAAGTTATTTTCTTGAATATTCTTCAATTTATGGTTTAAGTAAAGTTGATAACAGACCAATAAACCTATCACAACAAGTAGAATTTCCGTCAGACTAATCTTTTTAATCATGACAATACCAAGCCTTTTTCTATTTTCACCACCCTACCTTCTGCGCGGCACATATTTCTATAGGTATTATAGGCGATGTACTCGGGATCTGTTTTATCTAAATTTAGCATTTTGAATTCATCGTTGGAAGTATATTGCTGTCTGATTCGCTTAGATATAAGATCATTGAGATGCCTATTCATAGGACAATTTTGCAAAATATCGGATATATCGGCAAATTGTTTTTCCACAATATTACACTCGGGATTCTGCATGGCCAAAAATCTAGTATAGTCAGAAGAGTTTACTCCGTAATATTCCACATCTCCCAACCGGTCGTATAAAATTACCTCATCGGAGTCTGCTTGATTGATTGATAAGGTTTCATTTTCCTTAATCACTCGCGTTAATTGATAGTATTTCATCATAGAGCCTTTCTTTTATTTTATTTTTAAATATCCATCTGTTTACAAAATCCTCATGAGAAGGAGCAGATTCCAAAGTCTTTTGTACGACATAGTTAATAGAATTCGTTCTTTTGGCATGAGCAAGATATGATGCTATTCTCGGTTCGTTGGCATCCTTTTTTAGAGTTCGCTTAATCTTATAAAGCGATCTTTTCCTTATAACTCTTCTATTATACCAAGTCTTATAGCCAACAAAATCAATGCCGTTTTCAACCTTACCAATTTTTGTTTTATCATTAAATTTCAGCGATAAAGTTGAAATAAATATCCTTAATTTTGCTAACCATTTTCTTAAAATATTTTTATCTTTATGCAAGATGATTATGTCATCCATATATCTTATATAGTGACGCACTCCCAATTCTCTTTTGGCATAATGATCTAGGGATGATAAATTCAAATTAGCTAACACCTGACTAGTTACGCTACCTAGTGGCAAACCTATTTTCGCTTCATTATCGAACAACTTATAAAGAAGATCTAGGGTGGGTTTGCATTTAATTATTCCGTTAATTTGTTTCTTTAATATTTCATGATTAATACTGTAAAAAAACTTTCGAATATCTATCTTCAAATAATATCCATCGTCTTTATATGTAATTAAATATTTCTTTAACAAATCACTTGCTCTGTGTGTCCCTCTATTTTTTATGCAACCAAAAGTCTGATGAATAAATCTACTCTCCATCTCTTTCCTAAACGAGTTTAATACTGCATGCTGCACAATTCGATCCTCAAGATGTGGTGCTTCAATCAATCGCAATTTTGGGTCATAGACATAGAAAGCTCTAGTTTCCTTAACTTGATACGTTTCTGTCTCTAATTGCTTTAGTATATTTTCTAGATTTACAACCAAGTTGCCTTCATATCTTAAAAAATTTTCATGCGTGCTTTTGTGAGTTTTAACTTCATTAAAAGCCTGCAATAGAGCTTCGTAATTACACCATTTTTGTTTTAGATTACCAATTCTTTTCATTTTAAATCCTGGATAATTAGAATTTCATTTCAGATGCCTCTTTAATTACCATAATAATTATCCCGTTATATTTCGGTTATTAAAAAACCAAGAATAATGCTCCCTTTGGTAGTTAACATCCACAATCCCTTAAGAATATGGTTCTGTAGTTAATTCTTTATTACCAGAGTCAGGAACGCCCGGACACATTGTTGTTGGAATTCGTCCGATTGTTATTCAGATTCAGATACCACATACCGGCATTCGTCGTGTTATTCCAATTGCCGAAGCCGATGGGACACATTATTAAGCACTATCCTTTTCTTGGCTGCCAAGTTCTGCCTTGATCCAAGATCCAATCATCTTCCCAACCTCATCAATATGAAGCTGGGAAGTTTTGTGTTTCTGTGAATCAATATATTTTAATTCAAATGCAAGATTTACGAGTTGTCTTAAAATCTCATGTTTTACATTAAGATTAGTCAAATCTGTTTTCTTGTGAAACTTTTTATTGACTGTTATGGCGAATATCAATAAATCATATCCCAATTCTCTTATTTTATTTGCTAATAAATATTTTTCATGCTTCGGAAATTGTTTTAGCATTATGTTGTTATAAACAATCATGTCTCGTATTTTCTTTTGAATCAATAAATATTCTGCCATTTTTCAATCTTTCTGTTTACTTTATTCGCTCACTATCGTTCGCTGCCACATCTTAAACATAAAGGCAGGAACGCCCGGACACATCGCTGCTGGAATTCGACCGATCGTTCCTCAGATTCAGATCCCACATACCGGCATTCGTCGTGTCATACCAATCGCCGAAGCCGATGGGACACAGCTCGTTTTGAAAATATTCATAGAAATAATCTTGCCCAAATTCGTTAGTCCCTCCCGTGGAAACTGAATTAGAGCTTTGTGGTAAACCTGCTGCGCCTCTTTTATATGCAGATGAAGTCCGAGTAGTAGAGAAGTCTAACACCTGATAAGTACCGTTACCATATCGCTGCACAAAAGTTCCGTTAGCAAACGGAATGGTGATTGCATCAAAATTGTTAGAAATAAAGGTTGCATTAAAATGATCACTTGTTGTAATTGAATCCCCCCCGGTGATGCTTGCAATTGCTACGCTTTCTTTCAGCACATAGAATGTTGCTTTATATACCGACCCATATGGTGCTGCAAAGACAGTATTGGTTGACACAACTTTAAAATTGTTTGCATCTATTACGTCACTTACAGTCCAAACTTGTCCACTCATAGTAGGAGATCCGGAACCGCCGTCAATGCCAAATTGTTGACCGACAGTCAAGCCATGTGCGGCTGCTGTAATTTGCACTTTAGTACCCGTGTCTGTGCTTGCATAAGCCGTAATTGCAATTGTTGTCTGTATTGTAGTTAAGCCTTGGAGAATGTCATACTGATTACCATTTATATCCGAAATACCGCAATTCTGCCCGTTATGGGTA
>JAKBMG010000098.1 GCA_021831685.1 Bacteroidota bacterium
AATGTTTAACCGGTTTCATTACTCGAATAATCGGTCTTCCATTTATGTTCTGCAAAGGAAAATATACTTTATGTGTTTGCTGGTCAACTGCGACTGTATGCGCATGATCTGCCAGAAAGCTCTCGCATACTTTAATTACCGCACCCTGTCTTAATTCAAATACCGATACAATCCCGCTTTCGGACGCCACATAAAGAAAATGATAACCTTTATCAAAAGCTATAACATCAGGTTCATCCCCAACTTTTCCTGTGAAGATAACTTTCTTTGCTGTAGGATCAAAAACTACATAACTGCCATTATCTTCGCCGGTAATAAAAGCATAATGCGTCTCTTCATCAATATAGAAACCATGAGCGCCTTTACATCCCGGGAGTTTATAACGTGATACAATTTTCATCGAACCCGGATCTATAGAAACAAGTTCATCTTTCGTCTGAACTGCTGAATAGATAAGTTTGGAAACAGAATCATAATGAGTATTTCCGACTTCACCCCCCATTTTAATCGTGGTAAGCATATTATTATTCAAAGCATTTATTACTGTTACTGTTTCCCCTGATTCATCAGAAACAAAAATTCTGTTTGTATTCGGAGCATAAGCTATACCGTCCGGGTAATTGCCCGCCGGAACTTTGGCTAATATCTTAAATGTCTGCTCATCAATAATATAGATTTCGTCCTTACCGGTTGCTGAAACATAAACCCTGTTTAACTCCGGCACTGCTAATATTCCGTGAGGGGAAGGAATATCATTTAAGGTCTTAATTATCGTTGAAGTCTTCAAATTAAAAACCGTAACAGAATTATCCCCTAGATGAGCTATAAAAAGTAATGACCTTCTATTATCAACCGATTGATAGTCGAAACGCTTTGATGATCCGGGCATCAGATAATCTTTCACAATGGTAAGGCAATTTGATATATCGCTTTTTGTCTGAATAACTTTATGAGATGCTTTCAGCATTATCGATACAAAAAATAAAAGCCCTGTTATAAAAACTGCTAAAACTAAATTGTATTTTTTCATCAATACTTTACCTAATTGAATTTAATTTATCAGTGATTCACATGACAATAACCTTCGTTTTCAGAGGTTATTCAAATCTCACTCATTAATTTTATTTTGTTTCGATACAATATAACTAGAATATTTTGTGTCTTCCTCAGCATTAAATAAAATAATTTTAATTTTCACGTTAGTTTCATATTGAATATTTAGTTTTGATTTGTAAATAAAAAAACGTATTCATTTTTAAGGAGCGTATCATGAAAGTTCAATTGGAAGGAAAAAGGTTGATAAATTCACTTTGGGTTTTCAGCTTTATGCTTTTTGTAATTTTTTGCAATATCCAAATTAAAGCCCAGCCGCTGCCTAAAGCTATTTACAGTACTGGAGAAGCAGCCGAGGATTTAGTAGATTATGCTCAGTCCGCTAACTGGAATAAAGTAAAATTAAAAATTGATGAAATAAACAAACTGTATAATTCATATCGTTCCGATGTTATTCATAATAAACTATCTCCTCAGTTATTAGATTTCTATTCATTTTACGTTGAACAACTAAACAAAGATCTTACTACAAAACAAGGAGATCGGATTGCTTTTGATGCAAACCAAATCACTGGAATTGGAGTGGACTTTGAAAATCACTTTAATCATAAAATTTCCCCGGAAGTTTCAAGGCTCGATTACCTGGGACGCGAACTTTTATTAGAAGCCAAAGATAATAATTCAGTTGCTGTTAATAGAAGGCTTGGCGATATTGATGAAACTTGGGCGGGGCTTAAACCGGTTATTATTTCTAAGCATGGGAACAAGCAGGCAACAGAATTTGAAAGATTAGTTTCAAAAATTAAATCTCTCAAAGGTAAATTAAATTCTGTCGAATTTAAACAGACCGTTAATAAATATTCTGACCAGATAGATAAACTTGAAAAATTGTTCTAATCCAGTATTATCCTTTACTATTTAGAAAATTATCAATTTATTACGCCAATATTATATTAAAAACATTATAGGTCTTATGAAAAAATTATTTTTGTCTCTTTGTCTTCTTTTCATGTTTCACCCTGCAATATTATTCTCACAAACTTCAGGGTATAAAGTTTCCGGCTTAATCAAGCTTGGCGGCAAAGGCTGGTGGGATTATACTGCCGTTGATGTTCCGGTGCATAGATTGTATGTATCTCATGATACTAAGGTTCATGTGATTGATTTAAAAGCTAATATAGTCATAGGTGAAATTTCTAATCTAAAGGGTGCTCACGGAATTGCGTTCGCTGATGAGTTTGGAAAAGGATTTATTAGCAACGGTAAGAATAGCAGTGTTACCGTTTTCAACCTGAAAACGCTTAAGACAATTGATATCATACACGTGACAGGAAAAGGTCCTGATGCTATTGTATATGAACCTTTTACTCATAGAGTTTTCTCATTTAATGAAATCAGCGACAATGTAACTGTTATTGATGCTGAAACAGATAAAGTTATCGGTACGATTATTCTTGATGGAAGACCTGAATTTCCGGTTTCGAATAATAAAGGTTTAATGTTTGTCAATCTTGGAAATCAAAACCAAATCGAAGAATTCAGTGCCATAACACTTAAGAAAATTGCAGAGTATCCTTTAGCTCCCGGTAAAGAACCAACAGGTTTAGCCATGGACGTAAGTCATGGGGTCTTGTTTTCAGGCTGCGATAATAAATTGATGACGATATTAAATGCAACTACCGGAAAAATTATTACAACATTACCTATAGGAGGTAGTGTGGATGCCTGCGCTTTTGATCCGGTGACTAAACTTGCGTTCAGTTCAAATGGTGAGGGTACCTTGACTGTTATTAAAGAAGTTTCCCCTATTGTTTTCAAAATAGTAGATAATATTGCAACATCAAAAGGTTTTAGAACCATGGCTCTTGATCCTATCAACCATAATGTTTATTTAATAGGAATGTTAGGCGGAAAAAATAATTCGAAAAGCTTTGGTGTATTAGTCCTGGAAAAAGATTAATTTATTTTTTTTACTATATAAGGAATAAATCATCTACACAATTCTACTTTAATCTTTTGTAACGATTCTGGCCTACTTACAATATTTTAGATAGGAGTGTATGGTATGACTTTAACTGACCTGGATAAAAGTAATTATTTGCGGGGGCTCATTATTTTAGTTGGAATAGACAAACAGAACAACGAAAATAAACGAAAAATAATTAAAGAGGTGGCTAAGATATTGGGGTTCAATCAAGATTTTGTAGAAAATTCTTTGAATGAAATTTATGAAAACAAATATATCAATAAAGACCCACCCAAATTCTCTAACCAGGTAATAACAGAGATTTTTATAAGAGATGGAATTGGACTAGCCTCTGTTAATAAGGTATTACATTTACATGATATTAAATGGCTTTTAAATACTGCGGTGAAAAATAATTTATCCGAACAATTTTTCTTTATTGAATTAGAGTATTTCCTTGAAAAATTTGATTATGAAAACCCATTTGTTATCAAAAGTAATTTGAAATCATTTATTAATTAAAGTTATATCCTTAATGAATGGATTAAAACAAATATTTTTGAGACCATTTTCATCTTGGTTTCATAAACAACTTATAAATTTAAATCGTTTGTTTATAGTAATGTTTGAGTTCACTCTAAAAAGGTCACAATAATTTTTATTAGAGTAAATTTTTAAATAAATTCCTGATAACAAATTTACTCACAATTAAACAAGAAAATGTTCAAGAAAAACACCAAGCACACACAATCAAACATATTTGGATTTGCAAACTTAGTATCTCCCCAAATGGCAAAGGAACTACAAGAATCAGAAGAACAGAAGTTCTATGAGCTAATCTTCAGCAATATAAAAGAAGAAGACTTCGCTTGTCTATATTCAGAGATAGACAGCCGCCCGAATGTTCCGGTTAATTGCATGGTCTCGGCAATTTTACTTCAGCACAGATACAAATTGACATACGAAAAATTATTCGACAGCATAAAATTTAATTTATTGACCAAAACAGCTCTTGGGCTGACTACATTAGACGAAGTTCCATTTTCTTCAGGCTCACTTTTTAATTTTCAAAATAGGCTGAGTTCATATTTTATTGAGACCGGGAAAAATCTTCTTGAACTCGTATTCGATCATTTAACAGAAAAACAGCTAAAAGAACTAAATCTAAAAACCGACATTCAAAGAACAGACTCGTTACAAGCGGCATCAAACATAAGAAGATACAGCCGTCTTCAACTGCTTGTGGAAATGCTTATCAGAATATACAGAATACTAAGCGAAACAGATAAAAAGCAGTATGAAAAGCTGTTTTCTGCTTATGTAAAGAAAACATCTGGACAATTTCTTTACCGTCTGACTTCAGATGACATCCCTTCCGAACTTGAAAAAATAGGGAACGTCTATAAAGAAATAAACGAGAAACTAAAGCCGGCTTATGGAGACTTAGAAATATTCAAAATATTTGAAAGAGTATATTTAGAACATTTCACAATAGTAGAAGAAAAAATAATTATCAAGTCTACGGATGAATTAACAAGCAGCTGCATACAATCGCCTGATGATATAGAGGCTACATACCGAAAGAAAGGGGGCAAACAATTTTACGGACAAGCCATAAACATAACAGAGACATGCAACCCGGAAAACCCCATAAACTTAATAACCGATATATCAGTACACGCAAATAACATAGACGACAGTAAAGAATTAAATGCAAGAATAGATGTCATTAAGCAAAAGAGTCCCGAATTAAACGAGCTTCATTTTGACGGGGGTTATGGCAGTAAAGACAACGATGAAAAGTTTGATGAGCATTCAATTACTCCTGTACAAACAGCGATAAGAGGAAGAGAATTCGGCGGAGTAGAAATTAAGATAATTGAAATAAGCGAAGACAAATATTTGGTTAGTTATCCGACCCAAACTGTAGAATCTGAGTTTGTAAGAAAGCGATTTAAGGCGGAGTTTGATTTAGATATTTGTACCGGTTGTAGATTTGCTTCACAGTGTAAGCTGCAGCAGTTCAAGAAAGCAAGGATATATTATTTTACACAAGAAGAAAAACTTAAGCAACTGCGAATAAAAAGTATAAAGAGTCTTCCGAAAGAAAGAAGAAGCTTAAGAACAAACGTTGAGGCGACGGTCTCAGAGTTTGCCAGGAAGATGAATAACCGTAAGCTAAAAGTCAGAGGTTCATTCAAGG
>JAKBMG010000067.1:0-1946 GCA_021831685.1 Bacteroidota bacterium
CGCTGTTTCGCCAGCGGCTCTTGAAAGCCCGAGAAGTATTCCCGTTGCAATTCCTTTCCACGCAGTCTTGAGGACTATCATTACAGTTATTTTCCATTTAGGAATTCCTAAGGCGAGTCCTGCTTCCCTGTAGGACTGAGGGACAAGCTTAATCATCTCTTCTGTTGTACGTGTAATCGTCGGAATCATTAATATTGCTAATGCAATTCCGCCGGCGAGCGCTGAAAAATGCCTCATCGGAATAACTACAAGAGTATACGCAACCACACCTACTACGATAGAAGGTATTCCGCTTAAAACATCTGCAAAAAAACGAACAACCGCGCCAAATTTATTTTTCCCAAATTCTGACAGATAAACGCCGCTTAAAATTCCTACCGGGATTCCTATACCCCCGCCGATTGCAATTAATATTAGTGTTCCAATAATTGCATTAACCATTCCTCCGCCGGATTCCCCTACAGGCGTCGGAAGCTTTGTAAAAAAATTAATGTTTAAGTTTGCTATCCCCTTTGATATGGTATAATAGAAAATTAAGATTAAGGGTGCAATAGTAATTATTGCAGCCAAAAAAGAAACCGAGAGCATAACAACGTTAGTTGTTCTTCTTCTAATAAAAGTAAATTTTTCCTTGTAGGATTTTATTTCCATTTTCGTTCTGTGCTCCATACAAGAAGATGTGCCAGGATATTAATAATAATTGAAATTATAAAAAGGACAAGGGCAAGTTCGATTAAGGCGTTTAAGTACATGTCTGATGAAGCTTCCGTAAATTCGTTAGCGACAGCGCTTGCCATAGTATAGGAAGGGTCTAAAAGTGATGCAGATATTTGCGCACGATTTCCGATAACCATAGTTACCGCCATTGTTTCACCAATTGCTCTACCGAGTCCTAACATGATGGCTCCAACCAAACCGGATTTAGCATTGCCTAATACAATTTTAGTGACTTCCCATTTTGTAGCGCCCAAAGCATAAGCAGCTTCTCTTTGAGTATAGGGTACTGACCTTAAAATATCCCGCGATATCGATGAAATGATCGGAAGAACCATAATTGAAAGAATGATGGCTCCTGCGAGCATTCCAAATCCATAAGGAGCGCCTTGGAAGAAAGGAGAGTTTGGGAATTCATTTTGAAGGTAAGGCTCAATCGTATCTCGAAGCCAGGGTACCAGGACAAAAATTCCCCAAAGCCCATATATAACACTCGGAATCCCCGCTAACAATTCCGTTAAAAATGAAAGAGGCTTCTCAATCCATGAAGGAGCAAGCTCGGATAAAAAAATAGCAACACTGAGACCAAGGGGAACGGCAATTAACAGTGCCAGAAATGAAGAAACTAATGTACCGTAAATTACAGGCAGAGCGCCGAAAATTTCCCGATATGGGTCCCAAGTTGAAGAAAATAAAAATCCAAAACCAAATTTTTTGATAGAAAGAATAGAATGGGAATACATTTCCCATCCCATAAAAACTACTAATAAAAAGACTAACACTGCAAAAAGCAATGTTAGTCTTTCAAAAATCAGATCACCGAGGTTTTTATTACCCAAAATTTTATTCAAGAAAGTAGAAGTATCTTTTCTTTTGTTCTTCTTAAAGAAATTTTGGATTTTTCCGAACGATTCGCTTTCGTTCAAATTCCCGGCTGAATTATTTAGCACTAATCTTTTTTCCGTTACTTGTTATTGAATTTACCTTTTCAAGGTCTAACTTTTGAACTTGTTTAGGAAGAGGCGAATAATAAAGCCCTTGCGCATAAGCCTGTCCTTTTGTGATCCCCCATCTTAAAAACTTAACTAAAGCAGCGGCTCTTGAATAATCTTTAATATCTTTCGGCACTACGATCCAGGAAAAACCTGAAATCGGATATGCGTTTTTACCATCGGCATTAGTAATAACCGCGCGAAGGTCTTTAGGCATATTTTTTACTGCGCCTGCAGCAG
>JAKBMG010000067.1:1956-29327 GCA_021831685.1 Bacteroidota bacterium
TTTATTCTTCATAATTGCATAAGGTAGTTTATTTTGAACTGCATATGCTAATTCAACGTAACCGATAGCACCCTGTGTTTGAGATATTAAACCGGAAACTCCTTCACTTCCTTTGCCGCCAAGACCGACAGGCCAGTCAACTGAAGTGCTATTGCCTACTTTCTTTGCCCATTCAGGACTAACTTTTGAAAGATAGCTTGTATAGATAAAAGTTGTACCGCTGCCTTCAGAGCGGTGTGTAACAAGGATTGCTTTGTTAGGAAGATTTTTCCCTGGGTTTAATTTTACAATTCGAGGATCATTCCATTTGTAAATTTTTCCAAGATAAATATCCGCTAAAGTTTCACCATCGAGCCTTAAGCCTTGTCCCACTGAAGGAAGATTATAGGTAACTGCTACGCCGCCCATGATAATAGGCAAATGTATAATTTCGGTTCCCCTTTTGGATCTAAAAGTATTCATTTGATCCGGTGTTAAAGGTGCATCCGAAGCTCCAAAATCGACTGTACCTTCAGTAATCTGCTGAATTCCGCCGCCGCTACCGATAGAAGAATAATTGATTTGGACTCCGGTCATTTTGTAATAAAGATCGAACCATTTTGAAAAAATCGGGTAATCAAAAGTTGAACCGGCTCCGGTTAACTTAACCTGCGCAAATGATGAAACAGAAAAAACTGCTGCTATCATTATTACAAGTGAAAGAATTTTGAACTTCATTTTATAACTCCTTATGTAAATATAAATAATTTGTGAAATAATTTTAAATCAAATTTAGAAACTGAAAAAGAAAGTTGCTCTAAGCAAAACATCTGCCTTTGAACCGGAAAGACCGTATGAAGTATACTCAATATTCGGCATAATATGAACGTTTTTTCTCACTGCGAAGTCAAGAGCGCCCATTATTAAATTTTGCGTGCTGTTTGCAATAGTTGTGTTTTTAGTATTTGCGTCAGGTGTATAGCTGTCATATCTTGCAACAAATCGAATATTATCCGAAAGACCAACCCATCCGTTTAGGCTAATGCCATTTCTTTGTAAAGTTGAACCGTCTGCTTCACCGTGATCGATTGCATTAACAAAACCTTGCGCGCCAAGACTAAACTCCTTGGTTGCGTAATTTACAATTACATCACCGGTCTTAGCATATTTTGAAGCAGGTGCGCCTGAATATTGACCGTCAAGTAAAATTGTAAACCCTGAAGTTGGAATAAATTGCAAGAAAAGATAACCGGACTTATATCTTGCTTGTCCTGTATTTGTAGTTTGACCCGGTAAAAATGAATCACCGTTGCCGGTATTGTTCCCGAGCAAAAGACCGGCAGAAAAAGCATCTGAAAATTTTTGCGTTAGAGAAATACCAAGATCTCTTGAAGCGCTGATGCCATGTAAATCTTGAATTGTTTTTTCAAGCGGGCGGTATCCGAAAATACCTTCAGCCATATTGATATTCCAGGTACCTTGAAGACCGATGGCAAGATCACCGTTTCCGACTGCATTTTTCCAATCTAAGAAAGCATCTTTAACCATTGTTGATAATTTCCCATTGCCGAGGTTTGATGCTGTAGGATCTGATTCTAAACGAAATCTTGCCCACATGTCATTTGAAATAGTATAATCTGCGGTCAAATAAATCCTTCTAAATTCAAATGCCTGCAAATTAGTTTGAGTAGCATCGTGATTAGAAGTAATATAATAGTAATCCCCGAACATTAGCCCGCTGAACTTTGGCCCTTTATCTTGTGCATTAACAAGACCGGCAAAAACCAAAAAGGAGAAGAGTAGTAATGATAGTTTTTTCATAGTTTTTTACTTTGATTTGTTATTAAATAATTTATTAGATATTCATGGTTAAAATTGACGTGGCAATATTAGGCAGAAAAATTCTCCTGTGTGTTAATGAAAGGTTATGGTTATGTTAAGAAATTGTTAATGGATGAAACGCCCGCCAAATATACGGGCGTATTAAACTGTTGTTTTTATTAGAAGTTAAGAGGGTAAATAAATGATACTCTCGGCTCAATTCTCTTTTGGGGTTGATAATCAATTACGTTATTGTTTGAATCTCTGATTGGAGTGAATGTCCATTTGTAAAGCATCGAAACAAGTATATAAGGCATCGGTTTATAACCAAACTCAAAATACATGAATGAATTATTGTCAACTTTTAGAATTTGAGACTCTGCCCCTATATTAGTCTTGTCATATCCGCCTCTTACTACAATCGGCATACCTTCGGGTGAAACGTTTGCAACAAAATGGAGAATTCCGCTATCCGGTGTTTTATCAAGACGCTGGTAACTGCCTATTACGTCAAGCACTCCAAGAAAATGTAAATCTATTTCGCCAAAATATCCGTTATCAGGATTAGTTATCGATGCTAATAAATCCGCTTTACTCGAGAAAGTACCGGTGGCGGTATCAAATTGATATCTTTGAATTTCATACATCGAATTAAAATATGAGGCAATATATTGGGCCTGGTTAAATCGTCTTTCAAGCTTTGCTGATGCATTTAGAATTCCCAAACCATTCATTTCCACCATGATTCCAGTTGCAACTCCGCCGCCGTAATTTATAATCTTAGTGAAATCAGAATATAGTTGAAGATTGAACAAACTTGAATTTATAAGCGGCAAACCTAAATCAACTCCGACAATTTGCATTCTGCCTTTATCTTCCGGTTTCAAAGCATATGATGAGGGACCTACTGGCGGAACTGGCCCGGCTTTACTATAATCCGGAACATAAATTATTCCCGAATATTTATTAAAATCAACTGCATAAGTTCCACCAACTTCCAGATTGCCAATTATGGGGACATTAGCTAAAGTTGTAAATCTTAACGGTCTAACATAACCTCTTACTGCGGTTACTCCTGCCTCTGCAAACGTGCTGTATATCGACTCAAAACCAAAATTACCAAAATCGATATCGCTTACTAAGCCTATTTTTCTTGTGTCAATACTTGGGCTATTGTTATACTGATACATTATGCTTCCGTGCCCAAGGTTATAATAATCTAGTGCGCCTAGCTTTATATAAACGGGGTCATGTTTCTCGCCGTATCTTAAATAACGAATAATACTTAAGTAATCCGAAAGTTCATTAAAATTTTCTTTCCGGATATTTCCATTTTTATTGATGTCAAAATTCAGGTCTAAGCCCACTCCCCAATTCCCTAAAGCAATCTCGGGCCGGATATGGAAAGAATAATACAACTCACCATCTATCCAGTCCAATCCCATACCACCGTCAAAATAACCATTGCCTGGTCTTGGATAAAATGCTTCTTGAGAATATAGCGGTTTAACCAGGATCAACAACAGAACAAAAAGTAAAATTTGTTTCATTTACATAATCTTCAGAAAATTTATTACGAATATAGTATAATATTTTTGAAATGAATTTATCGAACGATCGCTAATTTTTGAATAACATTATCAGTCGAACCGGCTCTTTGAATTTCTACCTTGTAAAAGTAAACCCCGTTTGCAAGAAGATCGCCGTCTTCGTCCCTGCCATCCCAATAAATCTTATTGAAATCATAGTTCAATTGTGATGAATAGACTTTTATTTTTTTAATCAATCTGCCTGCGACGGTGTAGATGAAAATATCTAATTCGTCGGGCATCTGTGGCAATTTAAATGTAAAATAAGTGCCGCCGCTAAAGGGATTAGGATAATTATAAACCTCCTGAATATTAAACTTGCTTGATACAACAAAGTTTCTAGAAATTCCTGCTGAATCGACGCTTCTGTCTGAAGCATTTTTTCCCATCACCGTAAGAGTATAATTTCCATCCGCTAAAGTTGGAGTATAAGACGCGGTAAATTTCGGATTCGAGGAATTATATTGATACATTAAAGTGGAAATATTGTTTGAATAGTAAACCGGATTTCCATTTAGAAAAATACTAACAGCAGAAGTATCAGTAATTGAAAGATTTGAAGGATCATACAGAGCAATTTTAATTTTAGGATGATTTGAAATATAATCACCATCCATAATATCGTTTCCGTTAAACGTAATTTTTAGAGAAGGAGTGGAAGTATCGCTTTTAACGAAAAATGGAATTGAAAAAACATTATTATCCTTATATAGTTCTGGAATTTTATTATCCGGGTCAATGGTAATATAAAAACTTTTTTCACCAGCATTCGTGGGTGTATAATTTAGATTGATGAGCCTCCTATTTCCGGGATTAAGGCTATCAACCAGGGCTTCATAAATTTTATTTTTTGAATTATCCGAATTATTTACTTCAACTAAAACATTGAAACTATCTGCGGGAACTTCACCGGCATTGTAGACGTAGAATTGCAAATTTTCATTTGTACCAACAAGAACAGAATCACTTGAGATAGAAACAACCTGGTAATTTGTGCCAAGTTCAGCCAATCCAGTAAAATTGACTCCAATTAATTTTATCGTCGGAGAAATGCCGGCAGAAGAAGCATGCATTTCTGCATCCAATTTTAGATTAGAATATTTTCTGGGGTCAATAAAACTTAAATCAGCGAAATTATTACTTACAGTCAGATAATTTAATGTATCAGAAGAACCGTCTGCCTTTATTCCAATAGGTCTGAATTTTATCGACCCATCTGAAGAAATATATTGGTTAACCTGCATTGATTGCCATTTAGATGCTGGTCCGATATTATTAGTAATCATTCGCCCGGCAACTGCAGGTACTGAAAAAATTGAATCAATTGACACTAACCCGTTGTATGGTCCTTCAATTCCTTCCGGAACTGAGCCTTTTGCAGCACCCTTCTGCCCTATAATTGCCCACGAACCTCTAAAATTTAATGAATCGATCAAAGCGCTGCCTATAGTTTTGATTGCTGTTTTCAAAGCGGCCGTTATATTATTTGCTGCATCATCAGCAACACCCATTAATACAATCTTACCATTAGGTATTGAATTAATAAGGTTCACTAATTGCTGCATGTTTGCAGGTTGATTAAAAAGGTTATACCAGGCAGTTGTATCTATTGCAAAAGTATTCTGCTCGAGAACAGCTATTCCTATCCCTGCAAAGTATGTGTTAGATAAAATATTATTTCCATTTATCATAATTGAGCAGCTTGCACCGGAATAATAACCTTCAGATATAACTGAAATTTTTATCGAATCTTGCGATAGATGAAGATTACCATTTGAAAAACTTACATTATTATTAGCCTGGTTTTCAAAAGATGTTGAATCAGCGAGGTAAAATTTATAATTGCTTGAATTCAGAAATGATTTCGGTTGAGAAAATAATGAATTTTGATCATCGATTTTATAACGTACCCAATATCTATTTCCGGGAGTAAGATTAGAAAGGCTTATATGTGTAATAAAGGGTTGCGCAGAATCCGAGAACTGGTTATATGTTTGAAAGTTTGCTCCGAGAGATGTCTGTACGAGGATGTTGAAATTTACCGACTTATTCAAAGTAGGACTAAGAACATCAATAAATTTAAGTGCTGAATTCTCGACCTTATTTGCTATCAAATCTTTAAGGCTTTCAGATGCTACATAGAAAGTAGTCTGCGCAGTATTATCAGTTTTATAAATCTCATCCACATAATCATTGGGATCAATAATAATTTGTACAGAATGAGTACCTGGCATAGATTTAACATTTAGCCAGACATTTAAAGTATCTGAAATATCGGGTAACCGGATAGTTAAGTTTTTTATTTCTACTGATTTGTCCGGTAATGAATGAATTATTTTTACCTGAAGACTATCATTCATTGCTAATCCAAAATTATGCACGACGAATTTCATTAAAGTTGAATCATCATTTTCAGTAATTGAATTGTCCTGAAAATTAATATCATCTTGACCTATTTCTAAGTTTGGTTTATTTGGAATTTTTATTCCGATGACAGGATCGCCAAGTAGTGAATTAGTATATGAAAAATCATTAAATACTTCCGAACCTCCGTAAAGATCAAACATCTGGATTTTCGCATTTAAATGAGCTGCTCCAACTTGATGCAATGTATCCAGTAATAGAGAACGATAGAATAAAATTGGTACTGTTGTAGCAGTAGTGGTAAAACCAAGAGACGAATTGCCGAGATAAGCTATAGCTTGCCCGGTATTGCTTAAAAGAAATCTTTCACCAAAACAGACAATGTCAGGTTCTGCAAATTTATTTGTTGAACAACCAAAATCAGTCATCAATGAATTTTTACCTACATTGTTTTCAAGCTGGGTCGTTTCGTTAATGCTATTATCCCAGGTAGCAGTACCGCTATGCCCTATATATGAGATGAATACTCCGCCGGTTGAAATTGCAGACTGTACCTGACCGGGAGTATAGGGACCAAAGTTTGTAGAAGGGTTAATTGTTTTATAAAAATGAGAATATTCTCCAGCTACTGGTTTAGGCTCCAATAGCTCGGTTATTATGGAATCATTAACTGTTTTAAGTTGATCAATTTCTGATTGACTGGTAGCGTCACCCCCGGAAAAAAGTAAATACCTTTTATTGAATTCATCGTATGGTGAATTATAGTTATTGACAACTTTATTTAAATAATAATTCAAATCTGAAGAATTATTTATTGGGATTCTTCCAACCATCATTTGAGGAATTGCAATAGAACTGTCACCCCAAACAGCATACCAAATATCACTAACCGGGTCACCATAGGAAGGCACATAATTTCCTCCCCCAATTGTTCCATTATTTATAAACAAATAATGCTTATCATCATAATCAGCGTCTCCAATTATTGTAAAATACGAAGGTTTGGGACTCTGCCAGTATTGGGAAGCAGACTCAAGGAAAAGCTTTATTGATTTCGGCGTTGGAAATCCATATCCAAATTCATCATAGATATCCTGCACGTTAATTAATTTTGCATTTACAGAATACATTGAAGATATTTTTTGCACGTAATTGCTTGCTGCTTGTAAGAAGTCAGGATGGGTTATTGCGATGTAATCAGCCTGGTTATTAGAATTTCTTAGATCAACAAATTTTTTCTTGTAATAAAAAACAGGTCTCAGAATTTTTGAAGGTGAAATGACTTCATAAGTATCTCCTGCCCCAACCGTATCAGTGAAAAATAAATTGCCTGACGATATAACAAAATTAAGTTTTCTTGTAAAACCCGGTTTTACCTTGTAAATGATTAAATCAGGATCGGAGACATTATTTATTTGAATAACCCTCACCTTTCTTGTGATGTCATCACTGACTTTAAAATAAAGAGAATCATCTTGCATAGTTAAATAGGCTGGATATTCAATATCATACCAATCTATAGCAAGATAATTGGGTGAAGTTCCGTTATCATAATTCCTGACAGAAAGTTGATTGGTCCCTGATAATAAATTGTTGGAATTAACAGTACCGCGAAGAAGTACTTGTTGATATCTGTCTACGACTTTTGAATCCAAAGTAGTATTATTAACAGAAAGAATAACATTATGTGAATTTGTAGAAACGCTTGAGCCGGCGCTCACTAATTTAAAATAGAAATTTGCGGGCTCATTTGGATATAAATTTGGTACCTGGAATGAGTAGGAAGCCTGACCGACAAATAACCATGTCCAATACCATGATCTATTTCTCACCCAGCCAGGGGATTGATTTTCAACTTCATCATCATATAAATTTTGAGCCATTATATTTTTTTCATTGTGCAATAATTGAGTACAATATTTAAGTGTATCACTTATTGAAGTTATGAAAGTTGAGTCAATACTTGAACGTATGCCATTTTGATTTCCCCATATTAAAAAATAGATTGACGTGTCCGTATAGCGGTTAAGATATTCGTTGTAGTTCTGATCAGGAGAATTTATTGTCCTATATGAAATTGAAGGGTAATTTCTTGTACCGAAGAATTCTATATAATCGCTGTCTGAAAAAACTCCACTATTTTCATCTTTAACAAAAACCGGTATTTCCTTTCCATATAAAAAGAGCTGAAATGTTTTAGGATTTATCCCTGACACATCCACACCAAGATTAGTGAGATCAGATTTATAAATCCTAAACAAACCGTCATTTACGACACCAAGCTTAACATAAATTGAATTATAACTTATCCAATTATCTGTTGAGTCATTCAAAATTAGTTCTGGATTAGCTCTGAATTGTTCCGCAATATCGGCATCATAAATTAAATTCTTCAGTTGATTGTCATATTGTGAACGGACTTTTATAGGAGATGATGAAGATAAAGGTTGAGAAAAATCCAATGATAATTGAAGGTTCTTATATTCCACGATGCTGGAGTTGTTTTGATCGAAGTAATAATTGTTTATTCTGAGATGAACACAATAGAAATCTCTAAACCAAAAATAGCCTTCTACTTGTACAATGTTTCGAGGTTTATAATTCTCTATATTTTTATAACCGATATTTTTTAGAGCAATGGTTGAATCGTTAGTCAAAGAAGGGAGAGGATTAGTAGCCGGGACATAATCGCTTAAGATAGTTTCCTGTTTATTTACTACTAGAATTTTAGGCCGTGAATAAGGGGGAATAGCAAGTATTATGTCTTTGTATGGTAGTGTATAAGTGCCGGGTGAAGAAGGGTCAGCAAAATTATAATAATCGCGTAAAATAAATTTCCCTTTTGTAGTATCAGTAAAGTTGTAAGAACTCGAATCAATAGTTACAACAAAGGAGTTGTTTTGAACTTTTGTAATATGTCTTTGCTGACCATGTAGACTGTCCGAGCAAATAACTAAACCAAGCAACACAAAAAGAAAATACTTCATACTATTTTGTCGTTAGAATATTTTGATCTTATTACTCGAAATAAAAACAATGGGATCCCAACTAAATATCTTTTCCAAAATAAAAATGGATTATTAATTAACCTAATCACCCACTCCAGCCCAAGAGTCTGGAAAAATCTATTACCCCTTTTTTTTATGCCGGCAAAAACCTTTATACCGTCACCAACTGCAATAATAACTTTTACAGAGAGCCTATCCTTATTTTCAACAATCCACTTTTCTTGTTTCGGACAACCTAACCCTACAATTAAGATATCGCTACAAGAAACATTTACTTTTTCAATTAATTTAATTTCATTATAGTAATAACCACTTTGCACACCGCGGATCATTAAATTTTTGTTTCTGCAAATCGCCTTCTCTAATGTTTCATCTGTATCGCCGAATAAAAAGAATGTCCAATTATATTTTATTCCTTCATTTATCAATAATGGATAAAAATCTGATCCAGTAATTTTTTTCTCTAAACCGTTTTTACCATGAACTATTCTCGACGCAATGAAGACTCCTACACCATCAGCATGAACATAATCAAATTCGTTAAATATCTTTATTAAGTCATGATTTTTGACAGCTAAATTTAGAGAATGAGCCGTTGCATAAGAAATTAATATTTGGGTAGAATTGATTATCGATAAGTTAATAAGCTTTATAATATCTTCATAATCAAAATTATCTATAATAATGTCGAATATTTTTATATTATTATTTTCTGACATTATTAATTTAATACCTCTTCTACTTTTTCTAACAACAAGGGAAAATTCGGATTCAAATATTCTCCATAATCAAAAATAACAGATTTTTTAAAGTTGGTTAATACTGCATTTGGTAAAGTTGGCCCAAATATTCCAAGATAATTGATATTATATGCGTCTGCTAAATGAAGAGGAAAAGAATCAACGCCAATATAGAGCTTCGAATTTATTATAATATCTAGCAAATCCGGGAACAAAGGCTCAATCATAAAACAAATATTTTTTTTATTGCATTCTTCCTTTAATGTAATAGAAAAATCCTTTTCCACGCCTAATAAGCATATTTTAACATTATGCTTTTGCAATATTCTTTCACATATTTTAAGAATATCCAAATCAGTTAATGATCTATTTTTATCTCGTGCTTTGAAATGAATAGTCAACATATTCTTATCTATAATAGAATGGTCCTTATTTTTTTGGGGAAATATTGGTTTCACAATTTCTGAGGAATCGATTCCTGTAAGTTGAAGTATTTTTGAAATTCTTGAAAGATAGTTCATCTCCGGTTTCCAAATAAATTGTTTATTTATTTTATCTTTAAATATTGCCTTATTATTATTATTATACCACTGTTTTTTTCTAACTAGGTTAATAAAGCCAGCTTTCTTTTGTGACTTTGCATAAAGGTAAATAAGACTATTTATTACTCCTGGAAAAAATGAAAATACATAATTATAATTTATTTTTTTTATTTCTATCATAATTTTAAGAATTGGAACTATGTCTTTACTTTTTAAATAAAAAACTTTGTCAATAGCTAAATGTCCAAGGAAGAATTTTGCGTTTTCCAATGTGACGAAATGGATTTCACATGGATTATAAAATCGTCGAATAGGTTCTATTGCCGCAGAAGACAAATAAGTATCCCCTAAAGCATTTGTTGAAATTATTAATATTTTTATCAATTTTATTACCTATTTACCTGGGGAATCATCTGGTCGCCGACAATTACCTAAAAATAAAATAAATTTTCAATACCATTTTCAATTTATTTATATTTTAATATTTCCATTATAAAATGGTGCAATTCTTATTGAGAATACATCTAAATTCTTTTGATATTTCCCTGCCATTTTTTGTAATACTAAACAGTAGTGTTTTGAATGTTAATCTTATTCTGTTTTCATTTATAAGCTCAATGATATTACCGGACAAATATGAAAGAAATAAAGCAAGATACATTTTCAAATCCCATTCTGCGATATTGATCTTTCGCCACTCTTTTCTAACATTAGATCTATCCCCGTAAAAATAATTCCGCCAGCCATTTAGCTTTAATTTTTTAGTATTACTAAAATTAAATACATGCGAATTAGAATAATTAAAATATTTTTTTTGTATTGCAATAATTATTTTATTTCTACTTTTTAAGTTTGATCTGCTTAATGAATTGATTCTAATTCTATTAAAAACAAAAGCTTTATCTATAAATTTGAAATTGAAATCATTCATTATTCTAAGCCACAGCTCATAATCTTCACAATTGTTCAATTCTTCGCTATATCCACCAACTTCTAATATTCGATTTTTATTAAATAATACATTTGAGCCGGAGAAATGACCATGCAAAGCTAACTTTTCTATAACTTCTTCTTTTGATTTTGGATTTGTAATTATATAACGTAATTTATTTTTCTTAAAATATACGGAGTTTGAAAATATTAAATCTTTATCCGTTGAGATTAATTTTATTTGTTCGCAAATTTTATTTGTGCCCCATAAATCATCTGCATCCATCAACGCAACCCAATCGTATTTAGCTTCTCTCAAGCCATAATTTAATGCCTTACTTCTCCCAATATGATCTATTTTGACGTACTTAATCCTTTCGTCCTGAAAATTTTTAATAATAATTTCAGTATTATCGTTTGACCCATCATCGATTATTAATAATTCAAAATCTTGATAAGTTTGGTTTAAAACACTTTTTATAGCTTGTTTTATATACTCACCACAATTATATGTCGTAATTAATACTGTTACGTTTATAAATTCCATATTTAGCCGAAAAAGTAAATTGATTCAAACGCATGAATTTGTTTTTCCCAGGAATAATTCTCTCGCGACAACATTAAATTTGTATTAATCATTTTTTTATTTTGCTGAATAAACGAAACTGCCTGTAATAAGCTACCCTGTTTTGAAATATCAAAAACGGAGCCTACAGTTTTAATCTCTACAATATTCGCAGAATTACTTCCTAAGTTTGCAATTATTGGAATTTGATATTGTAATGCCTTCAATAATAATCCTGATTCACCCTTAAATTCTTTTTTATGACAAATTATAACTGCATCAGAGGCCCTAAAATACTTTTCCAATTTTTGTTCAGGAATATAATGTGATTCAACAATTACTTCAATTTTGATTTTATATCTTTCTACTAATTCAGATACGGACTCACTTAAATTATTTTCACCGACAATATAAAGAATAAAGTCGCTCTGAATTTCTTTAATATGTTCAAATAATTCATATATTCCTTTTTCTTTTCTTACAACTCCAAAGAATAAAATAATAAAGATTTCTTTAGGAAGATTTAGCTGTGTTCTTGCTTCATCTTGATTGAGATTAATAGAGGAATTTTCTACTCCAATTCCAATTTGATATATCTTTTCTTTTACAATTCCAATTTCAACTGCTTCATTGAAAATTTCAGCGGTATGGACAATATATTTATCAGCGATTTTCAAAAGCAATTTATTTGAAATTCGCCCTTGAATTTTCCCAAGACTTTTCATTCCAAACAAAGGTACTCGTTCCCTATATACAGATTTTAGATTAAGAATCTTCCTATTCTTTATCTTCCTGAAGAAATACCAGATCGGGAAAATTGATGTAATATCCCATATATGAATTATATTTTCATTATTAGGTAATACACCAACATACTTAAAAACTTTTTTGTAAAATTCCCATTGATATTTATATATCTTGAAAAAAAAACCAGAAAGATGAGGGATATCCTTTTCATTTTCATAACAAAGCTTTTCTACTTTGCAATTTTTAATTTCATTCCATTCATCCTTAAAACCAAAAGGTGTTAATACAATTATTTCAGGAAAATATTCGTTTATATGCCTACAAAATTGATTTAATTCTTGTGTATAATGCCCGGCATAATTTGCTTTATATTCAATTATAATAAGTGCCATATTAAATTTCAATTATACCAATCATTTTGTCTAAAATGAAAACCGCCGGCAAAATTGCCATAATTAAATTTCTTCTGAATTTCATCTTGAAGAATTTTCCTATTTTTGATCAAGTTAGGAAGCAATAATATAAACGAGGAAATACCTTTAACAATGCTTAGAAATCCTCCTTGTTTTAAACCGGAAAACAATCTACCGATGGAAATTCTTATCATTCTAAAGATTACCTTTCGAAATTCAAAATGAATAAAAAGTATAATTAGAAAGTTCCTAGTAAAATAGAATTTCTTTCTTTTATCAGTGCGGTTAAGATATGAAGAGTTATGAATTATAAGCGGATTATCTAAATATTTTATTATAAATCCTGCATTATACAACCTCAATGTAAACTCTCTTTCATGCTCATACAAAAACAATGTATCATAGAAATAACCGACTTTCTCAAACATTTTTTTTCGTATTAAAGCACCGCATCCCACAAAATGTGGAAGTACCTTATTAGAAAACTCCGAATTTTCAAACAAAGTCATCCTCTCGTTCCAAATCCGAAAAGCAATTACCCCAATAAAAATATTTCTTCGAATTTCTTTAACCCCTTCATATATGACTTTTTCGTTAGGATAACTATCATCATCCAGTACCAAAACATATTCTCCTTGCGCAACTTTAAAACCTTCATTCCAACCCGCTATTCCTATATTCTTTTCAAGTTTTATTAATATTACCCCTGGAAATCCATTAATCACCATTTCAGCAGAACCATCACTGGAAGCATTATCAACGACTATTACCTCAATATTTTTATAATCCTGCCCGTATACTTTTGTTAAAGTATTCCTAAGTTCATCCTTTCTATTAAAAGATAAAATATTTACTGTTACTAAAGGATTAGTTTCCATTGGCAATAATGTTTTTAAATATGCTTAATGTATTCGCCATTATTTGATCCATATTAAAATACTGATATTCTGCAAGTCTTCCACAAAAAACAACATTTTTTAATTTCTTTGCTTCGACTTCATATTTTAAATATAAATGCCGGTTTTCTTCAGTCGGAATTGGATAAAAAGGTTCTCCGTCATTTTGTGGATATTCTTTGGAAATAGTTGTTGTATCTGCTTGCTGCCCTGTTAAATATTTATGCTCTATCATACGCGTAAATTCAACTTCACTTGAAACATTATTGATTTGTGCAACCTTTTGAACCCATTCACTTTTTATATTCTCAAATTCAAATCTAATCGATCTATAAGGAAGCTTCCCAAATTCATAATCAAAAAAATAATCAATCGGACCGGTATAAATCATCTTATCATATTTAACTTCATTTAAAATAGTCTTATAATCTTGATTCAGAACAATCTCAATGTTTTTACTTAAAAGCATCCTTTCAAACATCTTTGTATATCCATCCTTAGGCATATATTGATACTTATCTGTAAAATACCTGCAATCATCATTAAACCTTACCGGTATCCTTCCGCATACTTGAGGAGACAATTCTTTCGGCTCAAGGTTCCATTGTTTCTTCGTATAATGCTTAAAAAATTTTTCAAATAAATCATTACCAACTTGATTAACTATTATATCTTCAGAGTTAAGAACTGGGAAATGATTTTGTCTAACAGTTTCTAAATAATTTTTAACATCTGCCTCGGACTTTAATTCTAAGCCATACAATTTATTTAATGTAATCCGATTTATTGGAATTGGATACAATTCCCCATTTAATTTAGCCAACACTTTGTGTTCATAAAATCTCCATTCGGTAAATTGAGATAAATAATCAAAAACTTTTTTACTATTTGTATGAAAAATATGCGGACCATATCTATGTACTAATATTCCATGTTCATCAAATTCATCAAAAGCATTACCGCCTATATGATATCTTTTTTCAACAATCATTATTTTTTTATTCAATTGCGATGCAATTCGTTCCGCCATCACCGAACCTGCAAAACCTGCACCGACAATTAAGTAATCATATTTCATATAGTCAATTTTCTAAAAGTATATTTATTAAACAAATAAAATACCCCCACAAAAACAGCAACTTCAGCCATAAGCGTTGCTAAAGATGCTCCTATGTAAGAATATTTAGGTATCAACAAAATATTTAGTATAATATTTGTAACCGCTCCAAATGCGATTGCAATTGAGTACTCCTTTTGTTTTCCCCATGCAATAAGCGGATTTCCAAAAAAAATGTTTACACTAATAACCAATAAATTTAGTGCTAAAATTGAAAGCGGTGCTACCGCTCTATTATATTGATTCCCAAAAACAACATCAATAATTCTGCCTGCATTAAAATAGACTATACTTGTAACAATTATTCCTGATGATAACATAATTATTGCATACTGCTTTATAATATTCCGAAATTCTAATGAATTTTTTAACCCAATTTTTGAAAGTGATGGGAAGAATGAATTTAATATTAATGTGAATGGAATTATCCCAACTAATATAATTTTGTATGCCGCACTATAAATACCAACATCTGCTCCCGGCTTCATATAACCAAGCATTACCATATCAAGGTTGTAATAAATGGCAATCATAAAAGAAGAAAACACTAACGGCAGCGACTCTTTAAGAATTACTTTCAAAAAAGTCTTATCAATTTCAAATAATACTTTGCTGTACATTCTGTTATAAATTCGCAGCATCCATATTGAATTAACTAAACTTGAGATAACAGTTACACCGGCGGCTAAAAAGATATCCTGTCCTGACCTGACAAAAAATATTATTCCTATCAGTGAAAGCAGATTCGTCATTATCTGCCTTATTGCAATCAACCACATCTTCTCAATCCCAATGAAAAGCCAATTAATAGATAATGCATTAACAAATAAATTTATTGCAGTAATAAAAAGAACAAGCTTTACTATCAGCGGCTTATCGATTGATATAATAACAATCGAAAAAATGATATACCATACTGTTGCAAATAAAATTCGGATTGATATAATATTATTGACAAGTTTCGAAAGGAGTGATTTGTCTTTTGCGATCTCCCTTGTTCCATAAGTATCCAATCCAAAATTCACCATTAATAAGAAATACGAAACAAACGCTGTTGCAAATCCTAAAATCCCAAATCCCTCAGGTTTTAATACCCTACCCAAATAAGCCGCGGTTATAAGCGCAATTATTTTACTTATCACCTCTGCGCTTGCTAATGATATTAAGTTTTTAAATATTTGATTAGTAATTCTTAACAAATACTTTTCTGCTGATTTTATTATAAAATAATATTTAAGAAAATATCAAGTTAGAATCTTACCTATTACCAAATTGCTTCCCTACTTTTTCTGAATGCACTCTCAATACACTCTGAATGCACTCTGAATGCACATTACTTAGCCTTCACTAGTATAGAACTTCCTCTATAAAAGCAAAAGTCTTAATAAAGACTTCAAAATTGCTCGGGATAATGAAGGAAAGGTAAAAATCTCCCAAACATTAATATCAGAGAAATTATAATAGAAAAAAATAACCATAATCGGTTTGAAATGAAAACTGATGTTTTATTTCCTCGCCAACCAAACTTCCGGGTTTTGTTTGTTGCGCGAGTTCCATATTTCGAAATGCAGAATGTTCCCTTCCAAGCTTTCTCCCACTTTCCCTATTACTGTCCCCAACTTTACCCTCTCTCCTTCTTTTACAAATATGTTAGATAAATGGCTGTAAACAGTCCTGAAATCACCTTTGTGCGTTATTATTATAACACTACCGTAGCCGGGAATCCAATCTATAGCCGATATAACTCCATCAGCTACAGCTCTTACGTCTTCTTCAGAAACGGTTTTAATATCAATACCGTAATTTAAGGTTACTGTATTTAGTTTTACGTTCCGGTTTTCTCCGAACTGCTTAACTATTTTCCCCCGCTCCACCGGCCAGTTTAGTCTTCCTTTTAGAGCGGAGAAGGAAGAAAAGCCTGCTGTTGATAAGTCAATATCATAAGTATCTAAATTTTCATTCACACTTTTTTTATTGATCACTTTGGTAGCTACATTATTATTTTTGCTCCTGGATCTTATAAGGGCTGCTTCTTCTCTTCTCTTTTCCGCTTCCTCGATCAACTTTGCAATTAAGCCTGTTATCTTTCTTTCAGCATTACGCTTTGCGGCAATCTCCGTTTTCAGCGCTGCCTTATCATGTCTGATTGAATTTAATATTCTGCTCCGTTCAATTTTCTTTTGATCAAGATTGTCCTGCTCTGCTTGCTTTTGCTCAGCTAATAGCTCTTTATCAGCGCGTTCTTTTTCAAGATTTGACTTTTCTGCAATCAACTCTTCCTTCTTAGATTTTAACTCGGAGATGTCTTTTACTCTCTGATCCGAAAACTTTTTCAGATATTTATATCGCAGTATAGCCTGCTCAAATGTCTTAGAATCGAGTACACTCGCCCATTCATTAATTGTTCCCCTCTTATATATAGCTACAACATATTTAGAATAATTTTCTTTTAAGGATTGAATTTCCTTGCCTAATTTTTGAATATCATTCTCAGTACCTAAAATTTCCTCTTCTTTTTTTTGCTCTTCGTTAACAAGGCTGTTTATCAATCGATGGAGTAAAAAACTTTGATGGTTATAATTATCAAGCGCTTCGTAGGATTCTCTTTCCTTTGCGGTCTTCAGATTGAAAGTATTTTCAAGTGCAGAAATCTGATCTTTAATTTTTCCAAGTTCACTCTTCTTGCTTTTAATCAAGCTCCCCTCTTGAGCAAAAGAAGATGACGCCCAAATAAAAAAAAGCAATAAGAATATTATTTTATTCTTACCATTTAATAATATTTGCATCGGCTGGAATATTAAAGTTAATGTGGATATATGGTCTGTTTGCAGTTATCTTTTTATATTTAATTGAAAGTGTTTGGTCGTTCTGCTTATCAATTATATTAACCGAATATGGCACAGCAACATTTTCAAGCAGATCAAAATCGGTATATCTACCGGTGAACAGAAGATCTCCGGATAAGTCTGTGACATCATAATTTGTTATACCAAGCTGACGAATATCAACAAGGTAAACTTCTGTCTGTTGATCTACAGAGTCAATGTAGGTTAATACATATTTATCGCCGTCTACAGAATATTTTGTAGGCATCTTGTACAAATGATTGGTTAAATTTACAGCTCCGAGAAATGCATTCATCAAATCGCTGAAAGGAAGATCAATCCGAAAAATATTTTTCAAAATATCTTCGTTCACTTCACCTTCATAAGCAGTATTTTGAAGCGCATCATAAAATACATAATTCTTTTTAGTAACAAGCGCTTCGCCTAATTCAATTCCGAAAGGACCCATGATTGAAAGTTCGATTGAATCCGGTTTAGTTAAAGTAATTTTGAATGAAGCCCTGTTTTCGATTCCTTCAGAATTTATAACAAGTGTGCCTGTGCCTTCAAAAGTTCTTATCCTCCGTCGATTAACTTCTAATTTATCCACTAATCTTTCAGCAGAAAGTATTTCGACTTTCGCTACCTGTTTTGTAGGTGCGCATCCGTCAAAGAATAATATTCCCCCAAAGTTTATAAGCATTAGAATTGCAATTAAATACTTTTTCAAATTTCACCTTTCTCAATTTTATTTTTTAGCTCAATATTGGTTTTGTCCATATCGAAAGCCTTCTGCCATATCTGTTTCGCCTTTTCCTTATTGCCCAACTTAGATTCTATATCACCAAGATGCTCAAGTTCGTCGGACTTATCGCCGCCTATAGTTAATGATTCTTGTACATATTTTTCCGCTTCGGAATAATTTCCCATCTTAAAATAAATCCATCCCATAGTATCAAGGTAAGCTGAATTTTTCGGCTCGGCTTTAACTGAGAGTTTAGACATTCTTAATGCCTCGTCCAGTTTGATTCCTCTTTCCGAAAGTGAATAGGCATAATTATTATTTATAAGCGCATTGGTGGAATCCATAGACAATGCTTTTAAGTATACGCTGTCGCATTCATCCCATTTTTTTTGCGTGTCATAAATTAAACCAAGAGTACCAAGCAAGTTTATGTCGTTCGGCGAAATAGCCAAAGCCTTTTTTAGATAGATTATAGCTTCATCATTTTCTTTCAACTGACTCAATGTATAGCCGAAAGCAGAGAGCGCAGTAACGTCCGTAGAATCAAGCTCAGAAGCTTTTTGTAAATATCCCCTGGCATCAGCATATTTTCCATTTTGTGATAGCGCTAAACCAAGAATTAAATTAACTCTAAAATCTTCAGGAAAATATTTTATCGCTTCGCTCATCACCTTAACAGCTTCATCATATTTGTGGTTGTCAAAATATAAACCTCCGAGTCTAACCCACGCTTCGGCATTCCACCGTGCAAGTTGTGTAGCAGCTTTAAAATATTTTATTCCGACAGAATCATTTTTTTCACTTGTAGCTATCGCGCCTAGATACATCTTGACCTGCCAATACGATGTATCTTTGTCAATCGATTCAAAAATCTTTTTTGTAACAGGCATCAGGGTGCTGTCTTTTAGAGATTGATTAAAGTAGATCGCGCCAATCCTTATTTTTTGCTCCAGAGTAATGTTCGGCTGCTTTAGAAGGAATGAATATTCTTTCGCAGCTTCAGTCCATTTATTCATGCCTATATAAATTTGAGCCTTCCGCTCATGTGCTCCGGCATTATCCGGTGCAGAAGTAATTATATCATTAACAACCTTCAATGCATCATCATACATTTTTGCCTTAAGATAATATTCGGATAAAAGCAGTTGTAATCCCGTATTGTTTGGTTCGATTGTTAGCAAGTTTTTTACGGAAGAAGCGGCTTCCTCAAATTTTCCCAGGCCTGCGTATAACTCTGCTACATGCGTTAATACATTCCAATCAGGTCCGATTATTTCTGTAATTTTGTTATAAATTTCTATCGCCTGTAAGGGTTTATTCCCTTCATAAATTCTTGCAAGCCTGTAATAAGATTCCACGTCAGTAGAATCAAGTCTAATAATCTTTTGCAGTACAATAGCGGCTGAATCATATTGTTGAGCAGTTACGAATATATCGGAAAGTAAATTATAATAGTCTATTTTGCTTGAATCAAGCTCGATAGATTTATTTGCATTCTGAAGTGCAAGTGGAAGTTTATTTAGAAATAGATAATCTTTTGCAAGCGCATAATATATTCCCGCATTGGGATCGATTCGTAAGGCATCCTGGTATTCAATAACAGAGGTAGCATAATCCCCCTTTGCTTCGGCAATGGAACCATTAATGAAAGAGTTAAGCGCTTCATCCTTTAAGGCTTTTGTGCCTTGTTTATTCTGGGTTGCTTCTTTGCCTTGAGATTTGGTAATTTCTTTTTGAGAAGAGCATCCCGCAAAAACAACTAGCATAATTAATAACGGCAATATTTTGATCATAAATTCACAACTTTTTTTCGAAAATATATTGATAAGCATTTTGATTTAAAAGGTAATTAGCCGCATGAAGTTATTTTATATTTTAATAAAATCTTGATTTCAAGCAAGCATTGATTTCTTGATTACAAATATAGCAAACAATATCTTTGTAAAAATAGTTTAAGTGTATGGAAAAAATTGACCTTGGTATAGCTTTTCTCTGGGAATATGATGACGGATTTATCTCTTTAATAGAGGAGATTTTCCATAATGCTGGATTAACAACCTACATTGTTTCCAGTCACAATATCTTTGAAGTGAAAGAAAAAGTTCTAAGTAAAAAGCTTTCATTTGATTTTTATCTTGACCGTGCTTGGGATGTTGATGAGGATTTTGAAGAACTGGGTAAAATTTTAACCAAAAGAAAAACTCATATTTTTAATCCTTACCACAATGTTCTTCATGCAATTGATAAAGCAAGCATGCACCTGGAATTTATTACTGCCGGAATAAACGTACCATACTCAATAATTATTCCGCCACACAGTGAAAAAGAGGATATTTTTATCTCGGTAGATGATCTTGCACATCTCGGAAGACCCTTTATTATCAAGCCTTGCAATACAACGGGAGGCGGTATGGGTGTAGTTACAGGAGCAGAATCGCTCAAAGAAGTGCTTGAAGAACGTGTTTCATATATTCATGATAAATACATTCTTCAAGAAAAAATCCATCCGGCAATTCTTGAGGGAAATCGTGCTTGGTTTAGATGCTTCTGGTCGTTCGGCACTACAATCCCGGTCTGGTGGGATGATCAAACCCATCTTTACAAAGAAATGATGCCGGAAGAACTAACTAAGTTTAAGTTGAAAAAACTTCTTCAAATTACAAATTTGATCGCTAAAAATGTAATGCTTGATTTTTTCTCAACTGAAATTGTACTTACCGGTGATAATAAATTTATTGCTATTGATTATGTTAATGACCAATGCGATATGCGTTTAAGTTCGCTTCATCACGATGGCGTGCCGGATAATGTTATTCTCCGGATAATTAAGAAAATGTTAAAAGCTGTTATCAGCGGGAAAAAAATCCATTAAAATAACTTTGCCTTAAAACTTGATGAGTAAACCCCAAATATATTTTATTATTATTTCCTTCATTATTATTCTGGGGCTTTTGTCCTACCATTATCTTATTAATATCTATGAAGTAACCTACTCTATCAATCCCGGAAATCTTTTTGCCGATTATAAATCAACAGTCACAATAGAAACTATACCGTTAAACGCCCTTGGATTAAGGGCTCCGTTTCGGCATTCAAGAACTAATTTTCAAATTATCCAGGGCAGTCAATTAGTAAATGTTATCCGTGAAGATTTCTTAAGAGGTATTTGTGTTATAAGGGCAAAAGGGCAAACTGGCAAGGTTGTAGTCTCCGTTAAATCTGTAAATTCTTTGCTTCCGTCTGAAATAATAATTTTTATTTATCCCGATTATGCAGTTAAGGGCACTTCTAAAAACTTCAATTCTCTCTGCGAACGTTGCGTATTCTTTGCGCCTGCCGGCAGGTAGGTTCTTTGCGTTAAATTTTTATAAAAGATAGTTTTTAGAAGTGCCCTTAAATAATTTTTCCATAAAGATTATCTTTCAGATATTATTATTATTTTTCGTTTAGAAATTTATTCAAAAATATTTTCCAACAAGACTTGAGGGAATATGAAAATGATTCGACTAACATTAGCGCTGATTGTTATTTCAGCTTCCATTATTTTAGCTCAAGGTACTGCAGGAACAAACGCCAAATATGAATATAGGTATTTAATTGACATGCCCACCGCCGGTATTCTTAACAAAGGATTCGTCGGTATTACCTCAGATGTTTTGCCCGGAGGTGATTTAATAGAAAGAATTGAAGTAGGAGTTTTTGATAATATTAGTTTTGGAATCTCTTACGGCGGGCAAAATCTAATTGGAGCTGGATCTCCAAAATGGTATGGTTATCCCGGCGTAAACATTCGCTTCAGGCTGATGAATGAAACCGTATCAACTCCCGCACTTACGCTTGGCTTTGATTCGCAAGGTAAAGGTGAATATTTTGACTCTACATCACGTTATGCAATTAAGTCTCCCGGATTTTTTGCCGCGGCAAGTAAAAATTTTGCATTCCTGGGATATTTAAGTCTACACAGTACGGTAAATTACTCCTTGGAAAGTAAAGATGGAGATGATTTTGTAGATCTTCGCGTTGGCGCCGAAAAAACATTAGGAGAAAATGTTTCAATCATTGGAGAATATGATTTTGCTTTCAATGATAATGCGACAAGATATTTCGGCAATGGCAACGGTTATTTGAACTTAGGTATTAGATGGTCAATCGGCTCCGGTTTTACTCTTGGCTTTGACCTTCGAGATTTGCTTGCTAATAAAAAATGGAGCCCAACTTCTGCCGATAGAGCATTAAGAATAGAATATATCAAAAGCATTTTCTAATACTTTTCTGACTTAAACTTTTTATGCTCTAGGAATGTCAAATATTATAAAGTAAATGGTTTAGGTTTGTACTTAAAAGTATACAAAATAGTTTAGTTAAATATACATCATACTCAAATTTTACTGAAATCAAGTTTTATTTTTACCTTTTTATAGGCTTGATTTTTGAAGATATTCGATTAGGATTTTTTAAGGAGATTGGTTATGAAAAAGATTAAATTTTTAAGTGGTGCTTTGATTGTTACTCTAGCTTTCCTTTTGGGAGGATGCTATACTCAAATTGCTACACAAGGTAATTCGCCTGACAACTCAGGTTACGGATATGGCAATCAAAATAATTATGATAACCAAAATCAGTACCCCCCGGACTCAACAAATAATAATTATTCGCAGGACAATAATAACCAATATCCTCCGGACAATGGGCAAGGAAACGGAAATAATTATTACAATGATAACAATTATAATCCTTTCTGCGGGAACTATGGTTACAACGGCTATCCTTCTGTTTCATTTGGATTTAATTACGGAAATCCCTGGTACAATCCTTATAGCTGGGACCCATTTAATTTATGGTCTTATAACATCTACTCTCCATATTACTATGGTAACTTCTACAACCCGGTAAGTTATTATCCTGGATATTATTACCCCGGGAACTACTGGTATCCTTACTATCAAAATTATTGGGGATATTATAGTGCTGTCAATAATCCGCCAAGATCACAGGGTATGACCAACCTTAGAAATAATGATGGACTTAGAAGAGACTTTGGAGGACGCGGAGGTTTTGCATCCCCTACTGGCGGAGGAGTTACTGTGGATAGAGGTGGCTATGGAAGCGTATCGACTTATTCACCTGCTGTTGTAAGAACAAATAATGCTACTCCTCAAAGAGGAGTACTTCAAAAAACAAATGTTAGAAGTGATGTTTCCACTGTGAGAGGAAATTCATGGAATCTTACTAACGGTACGATCAGAAGCAATGGAGAATCCAGGAATATTGCACCAGCGAATTCAAACAGCAGAGTAGCTAATAACCAAAGACAACAATATAACGGTTGGGTGATAAATCACGAAAGACAAGTCTACCGTTATAACCAATCAAAACCGGCTAACACTGCTAATAATAGAGGTAATGGTAATTATACCAGAGGTGGAAGATCTTATAGCAATCCGGGCGGTTATTCAGCGCCAAGGAGCTATTCCGCGCCGAAAAGTTACGCTGCCCCGAGGAGTAACTATTCTGCACCCAGAAGCTCTTCTCCTCCTCCAAGTTACAATCCCCCGGCACGTTCTAGTGGTAGTAGTGAAGGCAGAAGCAGCGGCGGCGGTAGCAGAAGTAGTAGTAGTCCACGTAGCTCAGGTAGAGGAAGGTAATTATTATGAAAAATAGATGTTTGACTGGCTTTTTACTCTTGATTTCCGGGATATTATTCTTTCCTGGGTGTTATACGATGGTTTGGACGCCGGATCAAAATTTACCTGACTCTACTCAAACTGTAGATAATTTCTATCCCGAAATTTTCTACGGAAGTTACGGTGCATATTACAATTCGCCCTGGTGGAACTCTTACAGTTTGCCAAGTTATCAAACAAATTCACCTGGTAATAATAATAGAGATACGAATCAGGCTCAATCTTTTATCAGAAATCATGAAGCAGGTAGAAGCTCTCCGATAAGAGATGCTATTTTGAATGTACTTGCACCTGCTACAATAAGAAATGGTTCACCAGCAACCACTACGACAAATAGTAATAATAATACATCTGATTCAGGCAGAGCAGCAAAAGTCGAAAATTCAAATAACAGTACAAATAATACTTCTACTAATAATACCTCTACGACCAGAGGAAATAGTTCTGATAAAAATAACAGTGTACGAAACAATAACGGAAGTCGAAATCCTGACGGGAGGAAATAATGCAACGCTTTAATATTAGATTAATAAGTCTGTCAATACTTTTTTCTTTAATAACTCTCCAAAGCCTATATGCACAAGGCGTTGTTGATGCTCTTAGGCTCAGTATGCCGGGTACAAGTTCCGATGCAAGGGCACTTGGAATGGGTGATAGTTATATCGGTCTTAGTGATGGTGCAGGTGCCGCAGAGTTCAATCCTGCAGGCTGGGGATTACTTAACAGAATGGAAGTCTCAGGTGGTATAGATTATCAAAATTATAACAACAACACAACCTTCCTTAACCAATTATCAAATTATTCAAACAGTGTAACCAGGCTAAGTAATTTTAGCCTTGCTCTTCCCTTCCCGACTACTCAAGGAAGTTTGGTTTTTGCAGTTGCTTACCACAATACGCAGGACTACACCGGCGCTCTTAAGTTTAACGGCTATAACGGCGGCAATACTTCAATGATTCAGGATTTGAATTCTAACACAAATATTCCTTACGATCTTTATCTTACTGATACTAATTTTAATACTCCAATCAACGGACATCTAAATCAAAGCGGTTCCATTCTTGAGAGCGGTTCAACAAACAATTGGACTTTTTCCGGCGCTATCGAAGTTTATAAAAATCTTTTCTTGGGATTAAATCTTAACATTATCTCCGGCAGTTACGAAAATAATAACAGCTATTATGAAGATGATTTTAACGGTTATTATGCAAACGTTCAAACCGATCCTAATACTCCAGCTACTATGGGCTTTCAAACTTTTTACCTTAACAAACTTTTAGATTGGAATATATCTGGTTGGGATGCAAAGTTTGGCTTGCTGTATCAATTAAAAGATATGGCGCGTTTTGGCATTACAGTACAATTTCCTAAAACTTACACCGTTAAAGAAAATTTTAATGTTAGCGGTTACAGCAAATTCGCCACAGGACAATCATATAATTTAGACCCAACAAAATACAGTGACCAGGTTCAATATGATATCGTTACTCCATTTGAATTAGGAGGCGGAGCTGCAGTTAACCTTCAAAGTTTAATCCTTAGCGCACAAATTACTTTTGTAGATTATACACAGCTTCAATTTCAAAATGCAAGCGGATTAAGCGCTGATTATATAGCTTCTATAAATCAAAATATCAAAGATCAGCTTAGATCAGTTGTAAATTATAATCTTGGTGCAGAATACACCCTGCCGGTACTTGTAATTAGATTGCGCGCGGGCTATTTTGTCCAGCCTTCAGCTTATCTAAATGATCCCTCTAAGTATGACAGAAAGTATTATACCTTCGGGCTTGGTTATTTAGCAGATAATTCCGTTGGTATTGATCTTGCCTTTGCTCACGGTTCATGGAGTAATTATGGTGATAATTACGGTGTGGATGTATCAAGGACTTATCAAGACATTTCTACAAATAAATTTATCTTATCAACTACGTATCGCTTCTAAAAATTTTCTTTAATACTTGACCGGTTGTGATGATTTGCATTATCACAGCCGGTTTTTTATTTGCGATTTTGTTACTTTTTCTAAAAAAAACATTTCAAAACTGTTTTCTGCTTCATTATTGATCCTTTCCGAGCCTTCAAAGATGATTCCCTCACTCAAATGATTCTTCTCAGAGCCTCGAAGATGTTTTCCGGTGACCTCATGCTCTGTTTCAAAGTATTTATTTAATTTACCTTACGTAAAAAACCTTTCGGCATTATGGAATATTCCATTATTCCATTACTCCAATATTCCATGACCCCAATTTTTCCCCCCAACATTTTTCGTAATTCACATAAAATATATTTGACAGAGTAAGAAATCCAAATTATTTTAAGGGTAAACTTTATTTGGAGAATTGTATCAAGGGTACTATTTGTAGAACAGAAAGCAAAGATTTTTATGTACTTCCGTTTGGAGAAGGGGACCAAATCAGGTGTTCACTTCGTGGAAAATTCAAGAAAGATTTTCATTTAAAGAAAGATAAGCTCTATCAAACAGATATTGCCGTTGTTGGAGATTATGTTGAGTTTGATTTTAATGATGATGGAACCGGAGTAATTAAAAATATTGAAGAAAGAAGAAATTATTTATCCCGCAAAGCAATTAAGATGCGGGGCTCAAGCTATCGCGGCGAACGGCTTGAGCAGATTGTAGCCTCTAATATTGATAATCTTTTTGTGATAAGCAGTGTGACTAAACCTCCTTTTAATAATAAGGTAATTGATAGATTGATTGTCACCGCAGAAAGCTCAAAGATAGAGGTTATAATCATTTTGAATAAAATTGATCTTGACGAGGAAGGAATTGCGCAAAAGTGGGTTGCACTTTATTCAAGCATCGGTTACAATATGATAACTACAAGCAAAATTACTGGCGAAGGAATTTTAGAATTAAAAAAGCTGCTAACCGGGAAAAAGAATTTGTTCTGGGGACAGTCGGGTGTAGGAAAATCTTCGCTGTTAAATAAATTGTTTCCGGGGATAAATCTTAATACCGGCGATATTAGTACTTATACGGAAAAAGGAAAACATACGACAGTAACAAGTTTGATGCTTAAAATGGAAGACGATACTTATATTATCGATACGCCTGGTATAAGGGAAATTGATCCTTACGGAATTAGGAAAGAAGACCTTGGGCACCACTTTGCGGAATTTTCCGAATATATTAATCTTTGTAGATTTAATTCATGTACTCATAATCATGAACCCGGATGCGCAATAATTAAAGCAGTTGAAGAAGAAAAGATTTCTATCGAAAGATATGACAGCTACCTAAGGATTCTCGAAACAATTGAAGATGATATCAATTTTTAATAATGCACTTATACAGCCGGCAATTGGAATCCTTTTTTAATAAAATTATATTTAACCAACAAAAAAATAATAAAGAATGGAAGAATTTATTTCAGCTTCGGCA
>JAKBMG010000119.1 GCA_021831685.1 Bacteroidota bacterium
CATCAAGAGGCAAAAGGCGGGATTTACTTTTATAATAATTCCATTTTCATCGCAGAGCCGCATAGCATCAAAAGAATTTTCCCAAACAGAGCGGAATTGAAGCTCGGATGTAATAATCTTTTGCTCTGCCTTCTTCCGGTCGGTTATGTCTCTCCAAATCGTGAAGAGAATCTGCCGCTTTCCCAATGGAACCGAAGTTAGGACTACTTCTACGGGAAAATCTTTGCCGTCGATTCTGCGGTGAATCCATTCAAATCGATGAGCACCTTCCTGAAACGCGTTTCGTATAATTTCATCTGCCTTTTCCCTCGATAAACGCCCGTCGGGTTGTGCCTCCGGAGACAGCTCGGACGGATGCCGTGCGAGCAGTTGATTCTTATTCTTACAATGCATCATTTCAAGGGTTGCCTGATTACAATCGATGAACTTATCTCCATCTAGTAGCAGCATTGCATCAGAAGATCGTTCAAATAGGGATCGGAATTTCCGCTCGCTCTCCAAAAGTGCCTCATCTGCCCGTTTACGTTCTGATATATTAAGAGAAGCGCCGGTAATTCCTATAATCTGTCCGACAGAATTATGCAAAGGCTCAACAATAAGATCAAAGGTGTATGTTTTAGCCTTCCAGGTAATATAAACCTCCTGCCGGTCACCTTTATTACGATCAATTACACTTTGCTTGATTTGCGTAATTTTTTCTGCGGCATGGAAGGGTAGAAGTTCAGCATCCGTTTTACCAATAACTTGGTCAGGCGTGTATCCTAACTGTGATTGATACATCCAGGTATAGACCAGGTTACTATCTTGATTGAATACAGCAATATCCATAATTGAAAGCGCAATCCTTAAGCGCTGTTCGTTTTCACGGATTTCATCGACCATTCGTTTTTGAACGGTAATATCTTCGGCAACACCGATTAGAGCTATAGGACGACCATATCCATCTTTAACTGCTGTTGTATGTAAAGAGATTAAAAATTCAGTTCCGTCTTTACGTCGATTCCAAATTTCGCCGCTCCAGTCTCGTTTAAGAGTTGACGGTAAAATCTCATTAACAACATCGGGGGGATTATTAGATGAGCGGACAATATTAATATTCTTACCAATTATTTCATTTTCAGAATAATCATAAACTTTTAAGAATGCTTTGTTTACAAATATTAAATTGTCTTCAAGGTCGGTAATACTGACACATTCGTTTATACTTTTCAAAGAATGAGCAAGCAGAGCGTTTTCTTCAAGAGTACGCTTACGCTCAGTAATATCACGGACAATACCCTGGAGTCTACCATCAGGAAGCATCTTTGCATTTATTTCGACGTCAAGAATTGAATTGTCCTTTTTACGTAAAATTGTTTCAAATAATAGCATATTACCTTTAGTAAGCTCCCCTATTCTTAAAGGGATAGATTCTGGATCTGAAACTTCAATGTCTACGATATTCATTTTCAATATTTCTTCCTTCTTATAGCCAAGCATTCTGCATCCACTTGAATTGGCATTGATAAAATATCCATCACCATTTACAATAAAGATAGCATCAGAGGCTTGTTCAAATAAAATACGAAAATTTTCCTCACTTTTTCCCAGAGCCTCTTCGGTTCTTTTCTTCTGTCTCCGTAAATCAGATTCTTTTAACTCCCGTTCAAGAGCGGGAATAAGTCTTGATAACCTACCTTTAACAATATAATCATGCGCACCTGCTTTCATTGCCTCGACAGCAACATCTTCACCCATAGTACCGGACACAAATAAGAATGGGATTTCTAAATCAGTTTTCTTAAATTCTTTTAGAGCTTCAAATCCGTTAAAGTGAGGCAAAGAGTAATCGGAAATAATGCAATCCCACTGTTTTGAAGCGAGAGCGTGCTTCATGTCTTTAAGAGTTTCCACCCTTTCATAAATGATATCATATCCACCATTTTGTAGAGCAAGAATTGTAAGCTCCGCATCTTCCTGCAAATCTTCAATCATTAAAACTTTCAAATTTTGATTCATATATGTCTCCATTTAGATTAAGAGAAAACAAATAATCAATAGGCGCTAAGAAATACGCAATAGGCAATAAACTCAAAGGATTTTATAAAGTGAAATAAAAAGTGGCGCCATTTTCAATTTCGCCTTCCGCCCAAATATTGCCACCGTGCCGATTAATAATTCGTTTAACAGTAGCTAAGCCAATACCAGTTCCGGGGAATTCCGATTCTGAATGCAGGCGTTGAAATGGACCGAAAAGTTTCCCGGCATATTTCATATTAAAACCTGCTCCTTTATCTCTGACGAAGAATATATTTTTTTCTCCGTCCTTCTTAATCACATTAAATTCGATACTTGTATTAGGTTTTTTACTTGAATACTTGAAGGAGTTTCTTAAAAGGTTTTCAATTACAATGCTAATTAAATTTTTATCACACTCGGCAGATAAACCTTGTTCAATGATAAATTCATAACTTCTGGAAGGATCATCTTTTCTTAGATCGGAAATAATATTATTAACAATTAGACTTAGGTCTACAGTAGAACAATTGAGAACTGCCCTTGAGACCCTCGATAAGCCGATAAGGTCTTCAATTAAATCATTCATTTTCTTTGTTGCGCTATTGACAAATTGAAGATACTTTTTCCCTTTTTCATCAAGTTTATCGGAATAATTCTTTAAAAGTGCCGAACTAAATCCATTTATACTTCTAAGCGGAGCGCGTAAATCATGAGAAACAGAATATGAAAATGCTTCAAGTTCTTTATATGCAGATTCGAGTTGGGCAGTTCTTTCTATAATTCGATTTTCAAGTTCGGAATTCAATTTTTGGATTTCCGCCTCAGCATGCTTTCGTTCCGATATATCTCTTTGAACTGCAAGAAAACCGATAATATTTTTTCCCTCATCAAGTATAGGGCTTACAGTTCGTTCAATTACCACTAATTTGCCATCTTTAGTATTATTAAGAATTTCTCCTTTTACAATTTCTTTATTGAGTATTTTATCCCAGAAACATTTGTAATCTTCAAGAGACAGGGAACCGCTTTTTAAAATACGGGGAGTAACTTTGCCAACTACTTCATTGCTAGTGAAGCCATACAGCTTTGTAAACTCCGGATTGATGAACTGAATTATGCCATTCCTATCGGTAAGAAAAATTGCTTCTCCCGAAGTATCAACTGCTTTTCTCAATTTTACAAGCTCCTCTTCATTTTTTTTTCTTATCACAATTTCTTGTGTAAGCAAAGCGGTTCTTTCCTGGACTTTAATTTCAAGTTCTTCATTTAATATTCTCAATTCTAATTGCACTTTTTTTAATTCTTCATTCTTTTTCACAGCCGATTCATAAGTTGAAATTAATAAGTCTAATATTTGTTTTTTTTGCGAATTTATAAAATATCTTTTGCCGCCGAAAAATATTTCAACTCCCATTTCCAATCTTTCATTTTGCTGCAGATCGCGGTTTGCAACAACATAATCAATTCTTGATAAAAGATAATTTTCATCAAAGGGCTTTATAATAAAATTATCTGCACCGCTTTCCAAGCCCCTTATAATATCCTGAGGATCTGAAAGAGATGTCAAAAGTATAACGGGTATATCACGTAAATTTTCATTTCCCTTTATATACTGACTAAGTTCATAACCATTCATTTCGGGCATCATTATATCGCTTATTACAAGCATTGGTTTCTGTTGTTCAATAAAGGATACTGCTTCTTTACCATTGGAAGCTTTTCGGACATAAAACTGATTTTGTATTAATGTATTGATTAGCTCTTCGGCTTGAGTGGGACTGTCTTCCACTACTAGAATATCAATTCCTCTATTATTTATTTTAGAAGATGTTTTCATTTTTTAACCTCTCACAAATAATGTCTTATTATACATTTGAAGCACAGAATAACATGAGTTATTAACTCATCTTACGCAAAGGGTTATTATTACATAATGAGAAACCTCCGAGGTTTTCCTAAACCTCGGAGGTTTGCACTTCACTTCCTTTATATTTGAAATTGTCTGCGTAACATGAGTTATTAATTTATATTATTAGTTAATTGAGTAAGCAAGGATGTAATATTTTCCGGAGATAGAATATATGTTTCGGCTCCTATTTTCACGGCTTCACCAGGCATACCAAAGACAACGGAACTTTCCTTGTCCTGGACAATAGTAACAGCTCCTTTTTCCTTCATAAGCTTTAATTCTTCAGCGCCGTCTGCACCCATGCCGGTTAATAGTACGCCTATAACATTTTCCCCAAGAACATTTGCAACGGAACGAAATAAATATGATACAGTTGGGCGAAGACCGTTTATTGGTTTATCATTTACTAAATCAATTCGCCCATTTCTATCAATACCCATGTGCAAACCATCGGGTGCTACATAAGCATGCCCCGGCAATGGAATTTCACCCTGCTGACCTAACTGCACATGTATTGAAGATGAATGATTCAGCCATTCTATAAAACCCTGTATAAAACCTTCCGACATGTGTTGAACAATGAGAATGGGTACAGACAAATTTTGAGGAAGTCCTGATAAGATTTTTTGTAAAACAATGGGTCCGCCCGTTGAAGCGCCTATCGCTATAGCCTTTATTTTGGGGATATTTTGTTTTCTCTCAATTATTTTTAGACCGTTGACATTGGAAGAATTATCAGGTTTTGTCCACCTTCTTACTAATTTAACTTCTGCCATTGCTTTAACCACGCTTATTAATTCCTTAGCCACATTCTCAAAATCCGGATCATTAATACCAGTTGGTTTTGACAGCACCGCCAAAGCCCCGGCATCCATTGCATTAAATGTATGCTCAACATCTTTTGTGTGATAACTTGCGCTAATAATAACAATAGGAATTGGATTAGTACCCATTATTTTTTTTGTAGTCTCAATGCCGTTCATGTTAGGCATATTAATGTCCATTGTTATAATATCCGGCTTTAACTGACCGGCTTTTTCAAGAGCTTCTATTCCGTCTTTTGCTGTACCAACTATTTTTATTTCCGGGTCGGAACTAAATATGTAGTATAATAATTCCTGTACTACTTGTGAATCTTCTACTATCAATAATCTTATCAATCAAACTCCTTCTTTAGATAAACCTTTTTATAACTTCCAATAAATTGCTTTGATCAAAACTGCTTTTAACAATACATGCATTTGCCACGGCATCAATTCCTTTTTC
>JAKBMG010000082.1 GCA_021831685.1 Bacteroidota bacterium
TATGGGCGGTGGTGATCAAGGGAGTGGAGGTGGTTCTTATGGAAGACGCAGAGGCGGCGGCGGGTACCAGTCAGGTGCTTCATTGCCCTCCCAATTTAGTTTCTGGGCTGAAGTTAAACTTGCTTCCGGTAAATAAAATCCAAGAAAAAATAATATGAATTATAAAAATAAATGAACACAACATCGGTAAGGTTTTAATGTAAGATTGGATTTCTTGAAGAAGTTTTTCCGCCTTATGAGAAAAAAAACCCCCGTATTTACGGGGGTTTTTAGGAGGACATGAAATTTATTTTAACGATTTGAGAACTGTTTCGGCTACACCTTTATAGACAGGATCAGCCTTTGCTTTTTCAAGATATTCCTTAGCCATTTTTGTATTATTCTTTTTGCTGTATGCAACACCCATATAATAATAAGGACCTCCTTCACCGATAGTCTTTTTATATTTCAAAGCATTCTGGCAAGCCTTAATTGTATTATCATATTGATTTACTAAAAAATAATCGCGGGCTAAGAAAAGATAAGCGGCATCATAATCATTGTAGCTCACTGCTTTATTTAAATACTCAATTGCTTTTTTATAATTCTTAACTTTATCTGCTGCTTGACCAAGATTTGTGTAAGCAAGCGACATGTTAAACTTAACTGCATTCTTTAACGTGTCATTTTTTGATGTATCAAGGACTTTCTGAAAATTATTGATAGCATCTTGGTATTTTCCTAAATTAAAATATACGTTGCCAAGATCATTATAAGCGGCTTCAAAATCAGGTTTAGTTTTAATTGTATTTTCATAGTCTGTTATAGCTGCAGTAAGGTTATTCAATTTTACCTGTGCTACTGCCATCTGATAATAGATACGGTAATCTTTTTCAACCTTCAGAGCAGCTTCAAAGTCCGTTAGTGCGCCCGAATAGTCGGCTTTTTGCATTTTAACCAAACCGTCATTAAAAGGTTTTACAGCTGCAGAATCCATTGTTTGTGCAAGTACGCTAAAAGAAATAAATAGCGTTAGGATAAAGCTGAAAATTAAAAAAGTCTCTTTCTTCATAAGTAACTCCATTTTGTTAAATTAATAAATTATTTTATGCAGTAGAATAAATTAAACCTGTAGGCTTAATTGCGCAAAACATCCTAAAAAATATGGTTACCAATAGAAAATTTCCGCATACATAAAAAATAGAAGAGTAAAAAATAATAATCAATGATTTATTTAATCATTTGATATTAATGTCACAATGTTTTTTACAAGACTATAATTATAATCCAATTGAAACAAAATTTCGAATAGAAATAAAAAAGGCGTCAATTTAGACGCCTATCAGAAATTAATTCCCGAATTGAGGGATTAAAAATATCTTATTACTTGCGAGCTTTAGCTTCATTAACTACGATATTTCTTCCGTCTAATTCCGATTCATTCAATGCTTTGATAGCATTTTCTGCATCAGTAGAATTCTCCATCTCAACAAAACCAAAACCTCTTGATCTTCCGGTTTCGCGATCTTTTATAACTTTTGCTGAGACAACAGTTCCGTGTCCTTCAAAAGCTGTTTGTAATGCCTGATCGTCTATCGACCATGGCAGAGAACCTACAAATAATTTAGTACTCACTCTAGAACCTCTAAAAAAAATAATAAAAAACACCGGACTAATTCCGGATAAACAAAATTACACATAATATTGCCCATAACCTAATTAAATTTGCTACCTTGGGGTAAGCGCACATTAAATAAAACCTCCGAGGTTTTCCTAAACCTCGGAGGTTTTTCTCTACACTCTTATAGAATATAATTCTCCCCTAAGTTTTATTAGTCCCGTAGCGACGTTATATACAATTTTATTTTGGACAGATATAGATTGGACATGATATTTCTATTTTTTCTTGCTTCACATACTACAATTTAATATTTTAAATATTATCAAACGCTAGCCCATTTTCTCTAAGACTTATAATTTTATAGCTGATACTAACGAATTGTTCCAAATTAATCATAAAAGAGAAAGCAAATCAAAAATAGTCCCTCAAACGTTCTGAATACACTCTGAATGCACTGTGAATACACTCTGAATGCACCTCTCTCCCTATATACTCCATGTCGGCAAGTTTTACAATTACCCTTTTTGCGAATTATTCTTTCTTCAACCCATTCTATTTAAATTGCATTTCAGATGCCCAATATTTAATTTTGAGACTCAATATATAATGAAGAAAAGGAATAAATGTTAAATCTGATTAAGAAAGTCTTTGGTGATAAGCATTCTAAAGATCAAAAACTGCTTTGGCCTGTCGTTGAAGAAATAATAGAAGAATATGAAAAAATTAAAGACCTGACTGATGAAGAGCTTAAGGCTAAGACGCAGGAATTCAAAAATAAAATTCAAGAATATACATCTGAAATTAGATCTCAAATTGATGAGCTTAAACAAAAACTTCAATCAAATGAGGATTTTGACCGGCATAGTGTTTACGATGAAATAGATATTCTTGAAGAAGAACTTGACGGAAAATACGAAGAAATTTTAGATGAAATTCTTCCCGAAGCCTTTGCCGTTGTGAAGGTAACCTGCCAAAGATTACTCGGTAAAAGTTGGACTGTCGCCGGAAATAAAGTCACATGGGATATGGTACCGTACGACGTTCAGCTAATGGGCGGAGTGGTTCTTCACCAAGGAAAAATAGCTGAAATGGCTACCGGCGAAGGAAAAACGCTTGTTGCTACTCTTCCTATTTATCTCAACGCTCTTACCGGACGTGGCGTTCATCTTATCACCGTTAACGATTATCTCGCGCTTCGCGATAGCGAATGGATGGGCGAAATTTATCGTTTCCATGATTTGACCGTCGGAGTCATTCTTAATACGATGGACCCGAATGAAAGAAAAAAACATTACGAGTGCGACATTACATACGGTACTAACAACGAGTTTGGTTTTGATTATCTCCGCGATAACATGACCACTGAAGAAGAATTCCGCGTTCAGAGAAAACATAATTATGCCATCGTAGATGAAGTGGACTCTGTTTTAATTGATGAAGCAAGAACTCCATTAATTATTTCCGGTCCCGTTGAAGTGGACGACCAAAAGTTTGACGAAATGAAACCCCGAGTTGAAAAACTTTACCGCCTTCAAACAAACTATGTTGCAAAAATCACTCAGGAAGCCGAAGATCTGCTTAATGCAGGCGGCAAGGAAAATGAATTGCAAGCAGGCGTTCAGCTTTTAAGAGCTTACCGTGGCCTTCCTAAAAATAAAAAGCTTGCAAAACTATTAAGCGAACCTGAAAATAAAAAATTACTCCAGTCTACTGAAATGGAATACCTTCGCGAAAAAGCTAAAAACATGTATATAATAGATGACGAGCTGTACTTCGCAATAGATGAAAAAAACAATACCATTGACGTCACCGATAAGGGAAGAGAGGAACTTGCCAGGGGAAGCAGTATTGAAAAGGACTTTTTCATTATTCCTGACCTCGGTACAGAGATAAGCAAAATTGAGCATCAAGAAGAGCTTTCCGAAGAGCAAAAAATCAAGAAGAAGGATGTATTATATAACCACTTTTCAGAAGCCAGCGATAGGCTTCACACTATTCATCAGTTATTAAAAGCATATACTCTTTTTGAAAAAGACGATGAGTATGTAATTACTGAAGACGGAAAGATTGCAATTGTTGATGAGTTTACAGGACGTGTTCTTCCCGGCAGAAGATATTCCGATGGTCTTCACCAGGCGATTGAAGCTAAAGAAGATGTTAAAGTTGAACGCGACACTCAAACGCTCGCCACAATTACACTTCAAAATTATTTTAGAATGTATAAAAAACTTTCCGGTATGACAGGTACTGCCGAAACTGAAGAAGCAGAATTCTTTGAAATATATAAGCTTGAAGTTGTAGTTGTCCCTACTAACAAACCCACAACACGAGAAGATCAAGACGACGCCGTTTTCAAAACCAAACGCGAAAAGCTTAACGCCGTAATTGAACAGATTGAAGAATTAAGAAAACAAGGTAGACCCGTTCTTGTAGGAACTACTTCGGTTGATGTTTCCGAAACGATTAGCAGAATGCTTAAACGGAAAACTATTCCGCATAATGTTCTGAATGCTAAACAGCATCAGCGGGAAGCGGAAATTGTTGCTCATGCCGGTGAAATAGGCGCCGTAACTATTGCAACTAACATGGCAGGGCGTGGTACTGATATTAAACTCGGAGCGGGTGTAGTAGATAGAGGAGGCTTATTTATTCTTGGTACCGAACGTCATGAATCAAGACGAATCGACCGTCAGCTTAGAGGACGTTCCGGTCGTCAAGGAGACCCCGGTACAACAAAATTTTTCCTTTCCCTTGAAGATGATTTAATGCGTCTTTTCGGAAGTGAAAGAATTGCCTCCGTAATGCAACGAATGGGGATTAAAGAAGGCGAAGTAATTCAACATCCTCTTATTACTAAGTCAGTTGAACGTGCCCAGAAAAAAGTTGAAGAGAATAACTTTTCTATTAGAAAACGACTTCTTGAATATGACGACACAATGAATCAACAACGAGAAGTTATTTATACAAAGCGTAGGCATGCTCTTGAAGGAGACCGGCTTAAAGGAGAAATATTCGACTATTTGGAAGGATGGATAGATGAAATTGTAGAAGAAAACTTCGAAGATGTAAACGCTGATAAAATTAAAGAAGAAGTCTTTAGAAATACTCTTGTTGAATGTCCACTTGAACCGGTTGAATTTGAAAAATTAGGCAAGGAAGGAATTCGAGACAAAATTATAGAAGCCGCAAAATCTTTTTACAAGAAAAAAGAAGATATGATTGGGTCTGATTTAATGGCCCGTCTTGAGCGCTACGCTATGTTAAGCGTTATTGATCATAAATGGAAAGAACATCTCCGTGAAATGGATGACCTTAAAGAAGGAATTGGTTTAAGAGCGTATGGACAAAAAGATCCTTTAGTAGAGTATAAGGTTGAAGCATTTAAAATCTTTGAATCACTATTAGAACAAGTTAGAAACGAAGTCGTCTCTTTCAGCTTCAAATTTTTCCCGCAGGCACCGGAAGAAGTTCAAACTAAAAAACGCCGTCAGCCATTAGGAAGAATTAAACAGATTAAACAAAGTGCTTCAAGCATGGCTATGAGCGCTCCGTCAGATGATGGGGGCGAAGAAATGGTTGCCGGAAAACCTCAACCAGTTCATGCCGATGAGAAAGTTGGCAGGAACGATCCTTGCCCATGCGGAAGCGGTAAGAAATTCAAAAACTGTCACGGTAAATAAGAAAGGGAAATTATGAAAAAAATAGAAGCAATTATTCGTCCCTTCAAGTTAGATGAAGTTAAGGAAGCCCTAATCGAAGAGGGCATACGGGGTTTAACAATTTCGGAAGTGCGTGGCTATGGCAGACAGAAGGGACATACCGAAACCTACCGCGGCAGCGAATATCGAATTGAATTTGTACCTAAAATAAAAATTGAAATCGTAATTGAAGACAGTAAATTTGAAGCTGCTATCAATGCCATTTTAAAGACGGCAAAAACGGGACAAGTAGGAGACGGTAAAATATTTATTTATGACGTTAAGGATGTTATTAGGATTAGAACCGAGGAATCGGGGAAGGATGCCCTGTAAAATATTTTACCTTTTACTTTTTTTTAATCTTTTATAGCTTCCCTTATGCAAACACAAAAACATTCGCATTTAAAAAAAGCGCTTATCTTCATTTTACCAATGTTTATTTTCTTCGGATGCGGAGTATGGGAAAACTTTACTACTTATTTCAATCTCTATTACGATACAGTTGATCTTTTTCAACAAGCAGAAGATGCGATTAACCAGCAAAAAAAAGAAATGTTTTCAGTCGACGAGTTTGCACTTCCGCCCAATGCAAATCAACTATTAGTGAGAGTTGTGGAGAAATGCTCTCAAATACTTCAATTCCATTCCCAAAGCAGTTACGTCGATGATGCATTACTTATGCTCGGCAAGTCATTTTATTATCAAGCCAATTTTCAAAAGGCGTCTAGAGAATTGGAGGAGTTAATAACAAAACAACCTAACAGCGATCTTATCCTGGAAACTCGTCTTTGGCTTGGTAAAACCCAAATGCACCTTGGTGATTATTCAAAGGGTTTGGCTACACTTAATGATGTTAGAACTGAAGCAACAAAAATCGGAAGAGATAATTTAAGCCGTGATGCCTTTATCGAAGAAATAAAATATAGAATTACACAGCAAGATTATCCAGGAGCAATTGATCTGCTGAAACAATTTCTAACGGTTTCAAACGATGGTGCAACAAATGCTGAGGTGGTTTATGAAACAGGATTACTTTATGTGAAGTTAGGTGATTATCAAAGCGCTATAAAATCATTTGAACTTGTTACAAAATATTCGCCGACATTTAATATACTTTATAATACTGAAATAGACCTTGGAAAAACTTTGCGTGAATCAGGTGACAATAAGAAGTCACTTAGCATTTTTGAAAAGATGATTGTTCAAGATAAATATGCTGACTCGTTAAGCACGATTGAATTTCAGCGAGGTCTGACTCTTGTAAAGCTTGGACAGTTTGACGATGCCTTAGAACAATTTAAATTGGTTGATACTGCTTATGTTAGAACTCCCTACTCAGGTTTAGCAAGGCTTAATATAGCAGATCTTTATGAAAATCATTATAAAAATCTGGATAGCGCAGAGACTTATTATAACAAAGTTATTTTGTCGCCAGCTCCCCAAGAAGATATTTTGCTGGCTCGTTCTAAAGCAGATGTATTTAAAAGGTTTAGAAATGTTTCAGCTCAATTAGATCAGGATAATAGGCAGTTGGTCTATCTTAAAGATCCTGGGGCTTTTGTTAAAGATTCAATCGCTTTTTATTCCGATACAGCAAACACAAATTATCTTTATGGGAAAAAGGATACTCTGCAAAATCTTTCAACGGAAAATAAATTACTAAACCGTTATGCCCCGAACGGAGTTCCCCTCACCGATACAACCGGGAACTATAACAGGAATTTTCGCGACACGACAAAATCTAATATTCCCAACTCCGCAAATCCGAATCCGATAAGTAATCAATTTTTAAACCAAGCACCCGGGCAAAACCCTAACCAAATAAATAATCAAAACCCGAATCAAACTGCCGGTCAAAATCCAAATCCAACGGATAATCGATTTCTTAACCAAGTACCCGGGCAATATCCGAATCAATATAATCAGAATAGAGTTAATCCGGCGGAAATAGTTCGCAAAAAACCACCGGTGCGCCCGACGGTTTCAGCAGATACTTTGAATGATGAAATAATTAAACTTGATTATGATAAAGGCAATTTACTTCTCTCAGAATTCAATCTTCCTGATTCTGCATTATATTATTATAAAGATATTTTATCAAATCATCCCGGCTCGGTTTACCAAGGAAGAACTTTATACGCAATGGGTTCATATTATTTAACAGTAGGTGATTCGGTAAAAGCTGACAGTCTTTTCAACATTGTCTATAATAAGTATAAAGACGAGAGTATTGTCAATGCGGCGGCTGATAAACTTCAAAAGCCATTCATCGACTTTAATTCTGATCCTTTAATGATTAAATATGAAGAAGGAGAAAAATATTTAGACTCAGCAAAGTATGATTCTTCATATAACAAATTTTATGATGTTTATAAAGCAAACACAACTGGCACGCTGGCTCCTAAAGCGCTCTATGCTTCAGGCTGGGTTCTAGAAAATAAGCTTAATCTATTGGATTCAGCTGCAGTAATTTATGATACTTTGGCTAAAAAATTCCCGAGGACGGTATATTCTAACGAAATATTACTGGAATTGAACTTATACAACCAAGAAAAAGAAAAAATGGAGAAGGCTTATCAAGATTCCCTTAAAGTTTACACGTCAAAAGGAGATTCTGCAAAATTTAAAAGATTGAGCCTTCAGGAATTTGAAGATGCCCAAAATTTAGCTACCTTAAATAAAACTGAGACAGCTGAGACAGCAACAGTTGTAAACGATAGCGTAACTAAACGAGCTCAAGCAGCCACATTACCAAATACCGGAAATATTGTGCAGCCAAATGCTACTGCAAACCCGGATACACTTATTAGAGTTTTTAACAGGGGAATCTTGAATAGATCTAATAGGTAGATGTAAATAAAAATATCCTGCAAGATTAAAGTTGAATTGATCGGAGAGTTTAATTATGCCATCCTTACAAATTTCTGAAAATGAACTCGGCTGGCTTTTTGAAAAAATGTTACCGGGAATTAAAAAGCGAAAGTTTCAGAACCTCATTCTTTACATGCTCTTTCTTATTTATTTCAGTATTCCGTCCTTTCAAATTCCTTTGCTTGAATATTCACATGTCCGTATATCTTCTTTGATGGAACAAAGAGCTCTCGAGCATGATCTAATTTTTTATCCGCATCAATCATGGGTAAACATAAATAAGGTAAACCCAAATCTTTTAAAAGCAATAATTTCAATGGAAGATGATGATCTTCTTAAAACATAAGGGCGTTGATTGGAAACAACTTGACGATGCGCTGAAATTGAATAAAAGAAGAAAACGAATAATTCGAGGCGGAAGCACCTTAACAATGCAACTTGCAAAGAATCTTTACCTTACAACGGAAAGAAATATCTTGCGTAAAGCAAAAGAGCTTCTTATAACTTTCAGAATGGAAAAGGAAATAAGCAAGCGAGCTATCTTGCAAGATTATGTTAACGAAATTGAATGGGGCGATGGTATATTCGGGATTAAAGAAGCCTCTCAAAAATATTTTGGGAGGTCACCATTAAACTTAACTGTCAATCAATGCGCACGATTGGCAGCCGTAATTCCTTCTCCGTTGGAACATAAACCGAATTTAAATTCACCCTATGTTTTAAGAAGATCATCAATAATTCTTAGCAGGATGAACAATGTTATTTTATTCCCAAAAGAAAGTTTATGAAACGAAGCGAGCTCAAAGAGTTAATCGATGAAGGAGAAAATCTTCAGTGCGAGTTTAAGCGGAAATTTTCTTCCCCTGAAAAAATTGCCCGCGAAATGATTGCCTTTGCAAATACGAAAGGTGGGTATATTTTGTTTGGCATCGATGACGATAAGAGAATCGTTGGAGTTGATAGCGAAAAAAGTGAAACTGATTTAATTACAGATGCTGCAAAAAATTATTGTGAGCCGGTGCTTGAATTTAACATCGAATATATGGATATGTACGGTAAAGAAATTGTTATTGTTGAAGTCCCGGAATCCGCCAATAAACCACACAGATTGCAAGATTATCTCAACGAATTCGATATTAATAAAGCGTTGGTTTTAATCCGCGTTAATGATAAATCTATACAAGCCAGTAAAGAAATGGTGAGAATTATGCGGGCTCAAACAGAGAAGCTTAATCTTACAAAATATTCAATCGGAGAAAGCGAAAAAAGAGTTTTTGAATTCCTTGAATCTAAAGAAACTATTACGGTAAAGGAACTAAGTAAGCTTCTTAATATCTCTGAAAGAAGGGCTTCGAGGACATTGGTAAAATTAATTCGGGCTAATCTTCTTGCAATTCATACAAAAGATAACGGAGAAGAATTTTTTACTGCTATTGGTTAGCAAAAAAATGTGTAATATAATAAATTGTTGATTTTACTTATTGGCTAATGCTAGTGAATTGAATCAAAAATTTTTCTAAGCTCATAGATTGCTATTCCGTATGCAACTGCTACGTTGAGAGATTGCTTTATTCCATATTGCGGAATTTCGATAGAATAGTCGCAAAGATCAATCAACTCTTGCGAAACGCCTGTAATTTCATTTCCGACAATCAAGCAAAGAGGTAAATCATTTTGTAAAACTTCATAATAATTTTTGCTTTTGTTGGTAAGTTCAAGTGCACAAATTCTCACTCCGTTTTCTTTAAGCTTTATGACCACTTCTTTTGGGTCTTTCACATATTCCCAGTAAACGCTATCAGTTGATCCAAGAGCAGTTTTTAGTATCTCTTTTTTGGGAGGGTGTGGTGTGTATCCGCAAAGATAAAGTTTTTCTATCATAGCGCCGTCTGAGGTTCTGAAAATAGAGCCAACGTTATAGTTGCTTCTAATGTTGTCTAAAATCACGGATACCGGTAGTTTTTTAACTTGATGCAAATTTTCAAGCGTGCTTCTATTTGATGCAATTTCATCGTGGGTTAGTTTTTTCATCAAGAAAAATAAGAGGGTTATTGGATGTACTTTATGGCAAGTTGGCCGCATGCGGCCGCAATATCCTCGCCTTGAGTAGTTCGAATCATTACAGTAATATTTTTATCTCTCAGTTGCTGAACAAATTCCTCTATCCTTTCAGGAGATGTTGGCTCTAATTCTGCTGACAAACCTGTAGGGTTCATATGCTGTAAAGAGTTAAAAGGGATTACATTTATTTTACATGGAAATTCCTTGCATATTTTCCAAAGGGCTTCAATATCTTCATCCCTATCGTTTATGTCTTTAAGCATAATATATTCAAAGGTAATTCTAGTTCTGGTCTTTCTAGCGTAATATTTCACAGCGTCAATATTTTGCCTCAACGGATATTTATCGTTGATAGGCATTATCTTTGATCGAATGTCTTCAAAACAAGAATGAAGCGACAAAGCCAATTTAACATTTAGATTTTTATCTGCGAGGTCTCTAATTTTGGGGGCTATCCCTGCTGTCGAGACAGTTATTTTTTTCTTACTAATTCCGGTAGTTAATTCCTGCGCAAATATTTCCAATGCTTTCACAGTTGCGTTGTAATTTAAAAGAGGTTCGCCCATTCCCATAAAAACAATATTTGTAATATTTTCCTTACCGTAATCCTTTGCGGCAAGCACATATTGGTCATAAATTTCTCCGGCTGTTAAGTTAATTTTGTAACCCATCAAACCGGTCGCGCAGAACTTGCAGTCAAGAGGGCAACCTACTTGAGTAGAAAGGCACAATGTAGTTCTTTCTTCTTCAGGTATGATGACAGACTCAATCTTATTTTTATCTTTTGTCTCAAATATATATTTTTTTGTACCGTTTAAGGAAGATACTTCCGACTCAACAAATTCGAGAGTCATAATTTCACAGTTATCTTTTAATTTAGTCCGAAGTACCTTGGGGAGATTTGCCATATCAAAAAAATCTGTTACCAGGTGATTGTACATCCAATTAAAGACCTGCTCACCGCGGAATCTTGGTTCTCCTGATTGTGAAAAATAATTTTTCAGTTCGTCTAAGGTCAAACCTTTCAGAACGGTTTTATCAGTGTTTGTATTTTCTTGTTGTGGATTAATATCCAAAGATGATTGATTTTCCATATCTCAAATATAAAGATTATGTTCATTTTAAAAAATTGAAAATTTTATTTATGATGTGTATATCATCAATTAAAATTCACCGTTGATATATATCAAATATTGTTTTATCTTCACCGAAAAATTTTTTGTCGTCTCTTCAATTGAAGACTACAAATCTAAAATTATTTAGACGAACAATTTACCAAAAAGTAATATTATTAAACTTGAGGGAATTATGAATTTCAATTTTACGGATGATCAGTTAATGATCAAAGAAACTGCAAGGGAATTTGCAGTTGGCGAAATAGCACCATCTTCAGTTGAAAGAGATATTAATGCTCAATTTCCGTCCGATATTGTTAAAAAATTAGGTGAGCTTGGTTTTTTAGGAATGATGGTCTCGCCGGAATACGGTGGTGCTGGATTGGATACTATCAGTTATGTCCTTGCAATGATCGAGATTTCTAAAGTTGACGCTAGTGTCGGTGTTATTATGTCTGTAAATAATTCTTTAGTCTGTCACGGGCTCGAAGAGTACGGTTCTGATTATATTAAAGAAAAATATTTAGTACCTATGGCTAAAGGTGAAAAACTTGGCGCATTTGCTTTATCAGAACCGGAAGCCGGTAGCGACGCCACTAAGCAAAAAACAACTGCCGATAAAGACGGCGAATTTTTTGTGCTTAACGGAATTAAAAATTGGATAACAAACGGACATTCCGCTGATTATTTTGTTGTTATGGCTACTACTGATAAAGAAAAGGGACACCATGGAATTTCAACTATTGTTGTTGAAAATGGAACCCCGGGATTTGGACGCGGCAAGAAAGAAGATAAGCTCGGAATCAGAAGTTCAGATACATCTTCCCTTACTTTTGAAAGTTGTAAAGTGCCGGTAAAAAATTTGGTTTGGGAAGAAGGAAAAGGATTTAACTTTGCAATGAATATCTTAAACGGCGGCCGTATTGGGATTGCCTCTCAGGCTATCGGAATTGCCGAAGCCTCTTTTGATGCAGCTCTTAAATATGCGAAGCAAAGAAAAGCCTTCGGATCACATATCTCTGATTTTCAAGCAATTCAATTTAAATTAGCAGATATGGCTGTCAAAATTGAAGCCGCTAAGGCTCTAACATTTAGAGCGGCAGCTTTGAAAGATGCAGGAAAAAAATATTTTAAGGAAGCAGCAATGGCAAAGCTTTATTCTTCCAAAATTGCTGTTGAGTGTGCTCTTGATGCTGTTCAAATACATGGCGGGTATGGCTACGTTCGTGAATATTTGGTGGAACGATATCTGCGTGACTCAAAAATCACGGAAATTTATGAAGGCACATCTGAAATTCAGAAGATGGTTATTGCTCGCGCTTTGCTCGATGAAAAATAATTATGAAATTATTTCTTTGCCTTTTTATATTTTCTTCTACAATAATTTTTGCCCAAACAGATTGGCAAAAATGGGGAAAAGCTAATTACTCTTATGCAGTGAAAGATAATTTTCATAAAAGAGATTTAAGCTTTGATGCAAAGAACCCGGAAAGGTTTGTTTTGAAATCCTTATTAGATTCTTACTGGTTTTTTATTTCGGATGTTGATGGCGATAATTGCGCATTCTCGCCAACATGTTCAAATTTTTTTCTTCAATCAGTAAGCAAAACAAACCTTGTCCAAGGGACCCTGATGTTTTTTGATCGTTTTACTCGCGATATGGATTTTATTGCCAAATTCGATTTTTATCCCCGCGTTCCGGACGGACATTTCTACGATCCCATTTCTCTCTATACTTTAAATAAAAATGAGATAAAGTATATTCCACCTTCAGTTATTGTAAATAATGAATGAAGAAAACCATTTTTCTGATATTGTGTTATAGTTCTATACTTATTGCTCAATCTGTAGACCAACAAAAAGAAGTTAACTTATTCTCTCCGCCCAACATAAAAAAATTTGCCGATTATCTTTTCTGCTCGCATGATTATTTAAGAGCTGCACTAGAATATCAAAGGTATCTCTCGACAAATCATAACGACACGGTTAGTTATAAAATAGCTATTGCTTATTCAAAAATCGGAAATTATTCCAAAGCAGCAAAATTGTTTGCATCCATTGACCATCAGTCACACCTTTTTCCTGATGCACAATTAGAATATTATAAAGCATTGTTTCAAGACGAAGATTATTTTGGTTTAAGAAATGATTTCATCAATGCGGATTTGTCTAATCAATTCGTACTTTCTCCCCGGGCTAAAAAATTATTTTATTTTTCATATTTATTTACAAATGACAAACTTCCCAGCGAAAATAAATTTTTATCCCATTTTGAAGGAACAGATTTTCAGCGTGTAAAAGATTTTTATAGTTGGAAGGAAGCTCCCCCCTATAAAAGTTCTCTTGCTGCTGGAATACTTTCGGCTATTATTCCCGGATTGGGAAAATTCTATGTTAATGAATATTCTGATGGCGTATTTGCCTTTTTAGCTACAGCTGCATTGGGATATCTATCTTATACGGACTTTAAGGCGGGGCACAATTTCCGCGGTTGGATATTTGGTGGATTAGCTGCCGGATTTTATGCCGGAAATATCTATGGTTCAATTGCTGCGGCACAGATTTATAATGTAAAAATTCAATTTGATTTCGTGAATAGCTTAAATGTTTTCCTCAATGCTAAAAACTTTTTTATACCCGAAATAAATTTTTGCAGATGATACTAATATGAAATGGTACGTAATATTTTTTATTTTAGTAATAGTTTTTTCTACTTCAAATATGTTTGCGCAGGATGCATTGAAAAAGCAGTTTGCTTTTGCGAAGAATTTGTACGCCAGCGAAAATTATTATGACGCTATTACTGAATTAAAAAGATTACTCTTCTTTGATACCTATTCCCAGTATACTTTTGAGATTTATGAACTTATGGGGAAATCATATAAAATGGGTGGTAAGTTTTCTGATGCCATTTTAAATTTTACCGATGCAGAGCTTAATGCAAAAACAATTCAACAGATTTATCAAGCCAAAATTGAAATTATTAGAGCAAACATTTTAAGGCGAACGACAGATCGAGCTTTACAATTGCTGGACGAACTCGCCAATGATAAAAGATTTACTTCCAAAGCGAATGAAATCAATTATTGGCGTGGATGGGCTTTGATATTTGCAGACAAATGGGATGAAGCCGCCAAATCATTTGCCAAAATTGACTCTTGTAAACAACTTCAAAATTTAGCTGAAAAAGTTCATAAGGATAAATATTCGGAAGTCTTCTCAAATTTAATCTCACATTTTATTCCTGGTGCGGGACAGATTTATACCGGTAATTATTTTAGCGGTTTTCTTTCTCTCGGATGGAATGTTCTTTGGGGGTATGTAACCATAAATTCTTTTGCGGCGAATAGAATTTTTGACGGACTTGTTGAACTAAATCTTCTGTGGTTGAGGTTCTATAACGGAAATATTCAAAATGCACAAAACTTTGCAAAAGAAAAGAATTTGATTATAACCAACAAAGCATTAAACTATCTTCAATTTGATTTCTATGGACAAAAACCTTAATAGTTGTGTTATAGTCTAGATAATGAAATTTAGTAAAGTAAAAATCATGAAGACTCAGGGAAAGCACATTTTTAACCTCTTATAGAACAAATATTTATAGTTTTTAATTGGATATTGAATCAAAATCGGCTTAAATTAAATTTAGAAAAAAAAGCTTATGTTATTTTTTTAAATAATTGCTGTCAAAGAAGAAATCAACCATCAGTAAGGAGGTTTAATGAAAAAAGGAATGATTATAGGATTGTCAATTCTGGGGGGGATATTTTTCATTATCGCAATGTTTGTAATTTGGGGTATTAGTTCTTACAATAATTTAGTTACTTTAAGTGAAAGCGTTAACCAAAGTTGGAGCCAGGTTGAGAATCAATATCAAAGAAGAGCAGACCTTATTCCAAATTTGGTTAGTACTGTAAAAGGCTATGCTAATTTTGAACGCGGAGTTCTAACTGATGTCACAAATGCCCGGGCTAGTGTTGGACAATTAAAGGTCACAAAAGATGTCTTGGATGACCCTCAGGCTTTTCAAAAATTTCAAGCTGTTCAAGGACAGTTAAGCGGTGCTCTTTCCAGGCTTTTGGTAACGGTTGAAAATTACCCTGACCTAAAAGCAAATGAAAATTTCCTTGAGCTTCAAGCTCAGTTGGAAGGAACAGAAAATAGAATTGCCGTAGAGCGCAGAAGATTTAATGAGACCGTTCAAGGATATAACACAGATATTAGAAGATTTCCTACTTCTATGCTTGCCGGAGTTTTTGGTTTTAGAAATAAACAATATTTCAAAGCAATTGCCGGCTCAGAAACACCTCCAAAAGTTGAGTTTTAGTATTAATGAAAAAATTATTTTTATTCCTGCTTTTTGTCTCTATTGGTTTTGCACAGACCCAGACCCAATATCCGGTTTTAAAATATTATGCTAACGATTTTACAAACACCTTAAATCCTCAACAGCTTGACTATTTGAATTCCGAGCTCCGCACTTTTGATGACTCTACAAGCAATCAGTTGGTGGTTTTGATGATACCAACTCTTGGCGATAATTCAATCGAAGATTATGCAAACGAAACTGCAACTCAAAATAAAATTGGAACAAAGAAAAATGATAACGGTATTCTTCTTCTGATTTCAAAAGATGATCACCGGGCAAGGATCGAGGTTGGATATGGACTTGAAGGTGCCATGCCGGATGCTTTGACCAGTTCAATTATTAGAAATGTAATGATTCCATATTTTAAGCAAAATGATTATTTTGATGGTATCCAAAAAGGGATCGAAGCAATAGTTTTAGCGACTAAAGGTGAGTATAAAGCTGAGCCAAAATCAAATCATAATAATGGTACACATGCCATTTTCACAATTATTATGCTGGTGTTCTTTGTTGTTACCTTTTTTATTAGAGGAGGTGGAGGGAAAGGCGGCGGCTTTTTATTCTGGGGAGGACTACTTGGCGGTGGATTAGGAGGATTTGGTGGCGGAAGCGGCGGCGGTGGCTTTGGAGGAGGTGGAGGTTTTAGTGGCGGTGGTGGTGGCTTCGGTGGTGGTGGCGCTAGCGGCAGTTGGTAAAGTTTTCGATTTAGACTATGATCACAAATATATCGTAGCTTTTATCTTAAGCCAAAGTCCTATATATAAAATCGGTAAATTTTCATATTGATGTTTTATCAAGCTTTTTATAAACTTGTACATCAATTTAATATTCTTTTAACAAATAATTAAAAATACTTTATCCCACTTCGTGGGATGTATAACTGAGAGCGGAGAATTAAATTATGGCAATAATGATAACTGAAGAATGCATCAATTGCGGTGCATGCGAACCTGAATGTCCGAATACTGCAATTTATGAAGGTGGGGTAAACTGGGAATTGGCAGGAAAAAATTTCGGTGCTGATGATACAGCACCTTCAGGAGCTACGAAGTTCTATTCCGGTGATTTCTTCTATATTGTACCCGATAAATGTACGGAATGTAAGGGTTTTCACGATGAACCTCAATGCGCGGCTGTCTGTCCTGTTGATTGCTGCATCCCTGATCCAAAACATGTCGAAGATGAAGCAACTCTTCTAGCACGCAAAGAATATCTCGACGGAATTGGAAGATAAAATTAACAGTTTGTAAAAAATCTATATTTTTCCAAAATTTGATCCTCAAATTAGGGCATCATTTGATGCCTTTTTCCCTTCATTTCATACAGTTCAAATATTTTTTTAATAGACCAATTTAGAGAAATCGATTGCTATTTGTTCTCAAATATGACAATGTTTTTTTTGTTTGCACTTAAATTACTTTACTTAACTTTCATTTTTTTAAATTATTATCTATCAAAATCACTCAATTTATTGGCACAGTATTAGTTAAAAAGAATAGAAAATATAATGAAATCAAAAATTTTATAATTTAACAATCTATTAAGAGTCAAGGAGAATTAAAAATGGCGATAATGATCACACAAGAATGTATCAATTGTGGTGCTTGCGAACCGGAATGCCCGAATAATGCAATCTATGAAGGCGGAAATAGCTGGGAATTGGCTGGGAAAACTTATGGCGAAGGCGAAGCAGCTCCATCCGGAGCTAATGGCTTTTACTCAAATGATTATTTTTATGTTGTTCCGGATAAATGTACAGAATGCGAAGGTTTCCACGATACACCTCAATGCCAGGACGTTTGCCCTGTTGACTGCTGTGTCATTGACCCTAACCACACTGAAGATAAAGCAGTTTTAACTTCTAAAAAAGAATATCTTGATTCAATTGGAAGATAATTAGTAATTCAATTAGGGAAGGTAGAGGACACTTCGGTGTCCTCTTTTATTTTAAATTCTTTGTATCTAATCTCAAGACACCCCAAAATTAGTAACAGTATGTTGCAGAATCTAAAATATTATTCTCATAAATACTACCTCGCTGAACACTCAGAATGTAATTCCGGAGAAGGAATTACAAACACATTTCAAAATAATAAATCGAAACAAGAATTATTAAAACATAGTTTGGTAAGGACCACGATGATTTATAATGTAATGATGTTGCAAATTTAGAAACCGGTGTATGAACTTCATTAGGCGGATGTAGCTTGCCTGCTGGCGGCAAGGACGGCAGGAACAAAATCATCCGTGTAATAAATATAATTTTCTTGCGGATAAAAAAGTTATTATTTAACTTAGTTAAAGAAATTATTGGGATAAGGTATTTGGCTTAATGATGGATACTGAAAATAAATTTCAAATTGATTTGCGTGGGGAAAAGCAGCGATGCTCAACCACTTAACAACTTCCAGCAAGCACTTCATATATTTAATTCCCTGTGGGGGGACTACTTTCACATATCTAAGATATAAATCAAATTTCTATAATATAAATTATATGGAACAAATAACTCACCGGGATGAAATTATACCCGGTTATTTAGATGGAGGAAATCATGCGTAGTCTAAAATTTCTTTTAGTCTTTTTGTTTTCGTTTATAGCAATTGGTCACACGCAGACAATTGTTACGGGAACTCTTGTCGGCTATGACGGCAAACCAATGGTAAATGCAAACGTTGTACTTAAACAGCCTTTGGATGATACTGTTTTCAAATCGTTTGATGTCGGTAAGGATGGAAAATTTAAATTTGAAGTGGATACTACCGGAATCTGGATAATATATTTTACCGGAGTTAATCATAGGGCATATCAGACAGCTCTTTATGTAGACAAACCTGCAACTTTAGATTTAAACGTTCGGCTTAGTACTTATGAATATTTATCTGATTTCAGCCATGTGGAAATTATGGGCAATTTTAATAATTGGTTAGCCCCGGATGTTAAGATGGAGGAAAATTCAGACGGCACATATTCAGCAGAGATTGACTCCAAATCTGATTCTGTAATCTACAGGTTGTTAAATGTAGCGAAAGGGGATGCGGTTGAAGGGACAGATGCAGATAGTTATATCTATAACGGCTACGAAGGTTATAACTCTGTTATTTTATCAAAGCCCGGGAAAGTCAAAATTATTTTCGACCCTAAAAAGCTTGTTAAATCAACAAGGGCAAGTGAAGTAACTTTTTCTGATTCAGCTTCATTAATTGTTCAATTTGCAATTACCTATAATAAAATATTGGATAATAGATTAGCCATCCGAAAGGCTATACTGAAATTTCAAAATACCGAAAAAGATCTTAAAGCATTCAGATACGATTGGACAAAAGAGATCGACTTATTAACATCTGAAATTAAAGCAGAAAAGAATAATCTATTAAGAAATGAGTTACTAATTGGCTATTTAGATCTTGCAACTATGACTGCAAAGGTAGACAGTGCTATGGTTGTAAAAGCAATTAAAGATATACCTCCATCCTCAATTTTATGGTCTCTTAATCCAAACATATTACAATCTGCCTTCAGTATCGCAGGAGTAAGAGGAGAAAAATATGAAGAAAGTCTGAAGCGATTTGTAAGCGAAAATAAGAATGTAAATGTTAAGTCTTATGCGCTTTTTTTATTGTTTATGGACGCAAGAGCTCAAAAGAAAGAGGACGATGCATCTAAGTATTACCAGATTCTTGTTAGTAAATATGCAAGCACCTATGTGGGTGCAATGGTTAAGGAAAGGTTCACCGATGTAGTCCACATAAAAATCGGAAATCCTATTCCGAAATTTTCATTTGTTTCATTAGATGATTCATCGAAGGTTGTAACTAACGAGTCCCTTAAGGGAAAGAATTATTTGATAGATTTTTGGGCAACCTGGTGCGGACCATGCGTAGGTCAAATGAAGTTACTGAATGATGCATACGAAAAATATAAAAATAAAAACTTTACGATAGTAAGCGTATCGTTCGATAGAACTCCGCAGGACATAATAAAATTCAGAAATGGGAAATGGAAAATGCCCTGGTTTAATTCTTTCATTGCGACAAACATGCAGGTAGATACTCAAAAAGAATTTGATATCATGGGCATACCGAATCCTATATTAGTAAATGACAAAGGAATAGTTGTTGCGACACAGGGGGATTTATACGGCGAAAAACTGGATAAAACGCTTGGTAACTTGTTGGGTAAATAAAATGCTGCTAAACAGTTATTTTGTTAATGGGTTTTCAATAACGAATATTAGAAGATGCATATTAAAATAAGGAGTTAATACTGTGATGTATTATATATCAATAATAGTCACTTTATTTATTTTCGGTTTACTGGGCTATGAGCTGTCAGTGAAATATTCTTTAAAATTAAGTTACACAAAAAACCTAATGATTTTTGTCTTTATTCTATTATCATTTTTATTTTATGGTATTGGTAAGGACATTCGATTATTTTCATTTTTTAACTTCAGCATAATGTTAAATCGAGTCTTAGGAAGTCTTATTCTTGGTTTTACGGTTGGATTATTTTTATTTCGAAAAAAACAAAATCCATTTAATTCCAAACTTTGTTGGAAGGAAATTTAAAAATAATGATGGAAATCGGATACTATATTATTATCGGAATCATTTTGTTAGCAATTCTAAACATTATTCTTGATATAATAAATCCAATTATAGCCAAAGAGAGGCGAAATAGAGTCACTAATGAATCAGACTTATGGATATGGGGCATATTTTATTATAATCCGGATGACCCAAGAATTATAGTACCCAAAAAAATCAAAGGGCTAGGTTGGACATTCAATTTTGCAAAACCGATTTCAATAATTATTGTTTGTGTAATTCTTGTTTTTATTATACTGAGTATGATCTATACATATTCAAAATAGTTTTAATTTATAACATTCAGTTAACGGGAAATACGGGAAGTTATGAATAAATATTTAATTGGTGCAGTTGTAATTTTGTTATTATTCGTTCCGGCAACAAAAGCTCAGGAATCATCTTCAGTTAATGAATACATTGATAACGGGCTCACATTCAACGCTGGCTATGATATTATAGATTAGACAGTACAATGATAGAGTGGAACGGAGTACTACCCGATATTTTAGTTACACAGACAGCGGCAGATATTGCAAACGGACACGATAAACAATTGGAGTATGCAATCAATTTTTTAAATAGGTAATGTACCAGCTAACCTCTCAGTACCGACCGCCTCTTTGATGCGGTCGTAATGAGTTTTACAAAGTTGGTAAACAAAACAGGTTTTTTGTTCAAGATTCTTATGCTAAACAAGTTTTTAATAATTTTTGGCGTAGTAGTTCTCATCAAGCCTTTTGTTCGTGGCGGTGGGTTAGCGTCCGCGCAGTTACGCATTTTGTCAAAGCAATCTTTGATATGTTGAAAAATGATGGTTAGAAAATATTATTCAGATTTTTTCAACCCATTTAAAATTATTAGATTCATTTTGTTATCATTTCCAATCATGCAATCGATTGATGCTTTTATAAATTTATTATCACCATCTTCTGTTTCGAGTGCGCCCCGATAATCAATGTATTCATATCCATTATATGTGGCAATTATATCAAAAAACAATCGTGTTGTTCTCCCATTCAGTTCAAAAAAAGGGTGGAGTGCAATTATTTCACACATGTAATAGGTAATTTTATTAGCAAATTCTTCCTTTGGCTTTGTTGAATAGTCCTTCAAATAATTTTCGTAGGCAAACTTTTTGAAAATTTCTCTTGATGTTTGCTCTAGAAATCTTACTTGACAAAAAGTAGTGAATCCTTTTGAAATATTTACTGTCCTGTATTTCCCTGCAAAATCGTAAAGTTTATGGAAAGTTTTTCTGTGTAGCTCTTTAAAATAAATTTCGTCAAAGACTGTAGAATCTGTTAGATTTTCGTGAAAATACCTATATCCTTCTAACAGTAATTTCCTTTCCTCTCCTTCTAAGGTTTTCAGATCACGTATGTTGAGTTTGTTAATTGGAACGTTTGTGTTTTTGTAATAAATGTAGTTTTTGTCTTGGGTGTACTTTGACATTAATTTTTCACTTTAGATTTAGCCCTTTTGGGATTATTCGTTTTTTTATGCGGGATTTTATGACCTTCAATTTTCGAAGAAATTTCTACTGCCTTTTGAGCTTTGTCTAAAGAAAATTTTGGTTTGTTCATAATGCTTTCTTTCTTTGGAAAAAATATAGTGAAATTTTAATTGATTTTAAATTACAAAATCGTGCTTAACATTTCAATGCGGGTTGCATTTTCGATGAAGGCTTAAGCATTTGTTATGGTTCCTAGTTTGGAAATGGGATTTCTCCCCGCAAACGGGGTGAGCGCTCCCTTCAGTCGTCGAAATGATAGTGGAATTGAGGAATGAGTATTGTAAAATCGAATTCATATTATTGGGTTACATATATTATGATCTAACGACTATTTTGAATACTTACTTCGGTTAAATTATTTATGGTACAATGAGGAAGAGATTATTATATTTTATTAAATTGATCCTTAAAGGTTCTTTTAATAAATTATAATCAGTACATTGTTTATATTTTATAAATCAATTGTCCGCGCAAAAACACGGGAATTAGGAAAATAAATTTTATCAGAATAAATCAAAGGTAAGAAATATTACGGGGCTTCAAATGAAATGGTCTTTTGTTTCTTTTGTCTCAATTTCAGTTATATTCTGCTCATCATTTCTAAATGCACAAAGCTTTACAACAACTCCTTACATAACTATGCCGGGCAATAATTCACAGATTGATGTTGTTAATGGCTACTTTTATTATTCTGCCCCTTCAGCCTTTATTTGCTGGGTTAATCAATATGACAGCGTCTATAATATTTATATACGGCAAACTAGTCCGGACTCAGGTAAGAATGTTTTAATATTTTCGGATACTAATCAAATTGCAAATCCTAAAATTGCTTTTATTGATTATTCAAGCAATGTAAGAATTGTTTGGCAGTCATTTATCAATAATCATTGGCAAATTTTATCAAGAGAAATTATAAACGATACATTAGGTAATGTTGTGTCAATGACAGATTCGCTTAATGATAATATTATGACGTCTCTGGGTTCTCAAATTCTTGCGTGGATTCAAAACGGGAATTTACTTGTACAATTCTTAGATTCGGCTAAAACCTCGGTAATAACTTTGGATAGTGTTAATTGCTCAAATCCAGAGGTTGGAAAAAATGGATTATTTGTTGTTTATCAGAAAGGATTAACAGGTAACAGACAAATTTATTCAGCAATCTACAATAGTTACACTAATCCTGCCTGGGCTTTTGCAAAGATATCCAAAGGAGGAGATAATATTAATCCTAGTGTTGGACCTTTTGAATACTCTATTTCATATCAATCTATGCATAATGGAGTTTGGAAAATTATTTCGAATATAATTAAAAATGATACAACCGGGAATATCAATTATAATTGCGAAAATCCTTGCGTATTCGCCTATCCGATACCGACCAAGAGATTGAGTAGTATTACTCCATTTTTTATAGTTTATGATTCTGATTCATTGAAATTAAATAAAGAGGTGATCTGTATGCCCTCACCCGTTTGGCCACATCCAGACACTACTATAAATCTGTCGAATTCTCCGGGCGATGACTACGCGCCTTTAATTTCCTATTATCATACAGACACGACATACATAGCGGTATTTTGGACACATGAAGAGAATGGGACAAAAGATATTTGGATGGCAAAGACTATTTACACACCTGAAATAGGGGGAGTAAAAGAGCCGCCGCAGGTTTTAAGTAATTACACTTTAGAACAGAATTATCCTAATCCGTTTAATCCGGTTACAACGATAAGCTATACAATAGCTGCAAAAGATTTTGTTACGATAAAAGTATCTGATTTATTGGGAAAGGAAGTAGCGACGCTGGTTAATGAAGAAAAGGCGGCGGGAAGTTATTCGGTTAATTTTAATGGAAGTAAACTTTCAAGCGGGGTGTATTTTTACAGGATGCAGGCGGGTAGTTTTGTGGAGACGAAAAAGTTAATTCTGGTGAAATAATCTTAGGAGGATAAATTATGAAAGAGTTAAAGAAATATTTGCCCCTCAGTTTATTGATGTTCTTCTATTTATTAATAATTGAACCAAATAATCACTTTCAAAGTTATTCGTGGTTAAGGTTGGTTGTTTTATTTATCGGCATAATTTTACTTTTTGAATTTCTAGAATTAAGTAGAGCAAAAAGGATACAAAGATGGAAAGACAATCGCCCAAGCAAAATAATGCAAGTTCTAAAGTTCAGTATTTTATTAGGATTACCTATTTCGGCAATAATTATTTTTCTTATTCGTAATAAAGCTGAACTATTTTATTCAATTATATTCATTGCAATTCCGTTAATTGTAATTTTTGGATGGATAGGATTAATGGATTGGCAGAATTGTAATAAAGAAAATCTACAAGAAAAATATAAAGTAACTTTGCCGAAATAATTTATTAAGGCAAGGACAAAATCAGCGTCTGACGTTTTAGATTGGAAAGCATGAATAGATATTTTAGAAAATAACTAAGAATGGGGAATGAGTTAAAAATGAGCAAAAAGATAATATTTTTATTTATAGCACTTATATTTACATCTAATTTAAATGCTCAATCCTATTTAAGTTCAGGTAAATATACTCTTTCGGGTTCGATTTCCTACTCATCTCAAGATACATATTATCCAAATGGGTTATCAAGTAATGCAAAGTTTATTAGTATTTCTCCTACCGGATCTTTTTTTGTAGTTGATAGATTCTCGGTCGGTCTACAGCTATCCTACAATTATGAAGATTATAACACGGAATATTTTTCGCAGCATATATATGTTGCCAATTTAGCACTCGGACCAATATTAAGATATTATTTTATAGATAATCAAATTGCCCCTTTTATTGAAGCGGAATATAGCCATGCCATTATTAATCTACCCGACGATAGAATTACTAAATATTTGGGGTATGAAGCGGGATTAGGCTTTGGAATTAATTATTTCTTTACCTCATGTTTTACTTTGGAAACCTACGCAGACTATGAATATAGTTTAAATAAATATTGGAATTATCGTAACATGCATGCGTTCGAGCCCGAATATTATCATACTGAAACAATAGCTGTTGGAATTAGGCTGAATTATTTTATCAATTAGGAATATTTACTATTTTGATCTCAATCTACCGCGGCTGGGAGGTATGGAGGGCTTTGGGGAACTGTTGGAGGCTGTGTTTTGCTATATACAAATTTAGCATTCTTTGCAATGAGACCTTTTATTTTAAATTTCAAATAGTAACGAGGGGGAAGGAATTTTGAATGCTGAATGTTGAATGAAGGAAAAGAGGACAGGAATTATGAATTTTGAATCCGCCGCGGATGAATGTTGAATTTAGGAAAAGAATGAAGTCCCGGTGGTCGCCAGATCATTGGGCTTTTTTATTTTAAATTGGGAATGCCAAGTTGTGACGAGTAACGAGTGACAAGTGACGAGCAGGACAAGGAACCCGCCTGGAGGCAGGCAGACGAGCAACGAGAAGGACAAGGCAGGGTTAAGTTTTTCTACGGACTAATTATACTTTGCCTTGTTAGTAGTGTAAGAAGTTCTGATTCATCAGGAGTCAAAATAGGTTGGTGTGTTGTTTCATTATTCTTGAATTCTTTTTCTGATATTGGTAGAAGGAAGATCTTAGCTTCATCGCCGGTAATCTCAATGACTTCTTTTTGCTCTAACGCTATTAATACCAAATTAAATTAATTTTTGTTCCAGCCTGGTAGCTTGCCGATTAATTCTTCTTTATTCAAAATGGTTTTATTGTGTGTATAGATCCGTTCACGTTTTTTATCATCTTGTATTTTCATAATAAAGCTCCTATGGTTTAATCTTTTGGTAAATATAGTTCTAATGAAAGGCAATGCCTAAGTTGTGAGTGTTCAATATTTTTTACAGGCGGTAAGATTAAATAACGGATATAAATAATTTTTATTGGTTTTTAATAGTCCATTCCTTACTTTATTACCGTTAATATTTTTATTAATTGGCTGCGGGGTTTGAAAGCTTAAATTTATAAAATACTGATATTAGAGGGAACCTTGCCTGTCGGCAGAATGATCTATAATACTGGGGGTACCTATCTATATAATTCACTTTTAAATCTTTTTAATCCGCATAATTATTTCTTTTGATTAGTTTAAAAGCTTATGATCTTCTATGAAGATACTTTAGGCAACAATTAAAAATAATTTATAGGTGGCTTCAATGAAAAATTGTGTTAAATATTTATTAATTAGTCTTTTGCTTTTTTCAATCTTTTATGGTTGTGATAAAAGTAACCCTGTAAGTAATAGCATTTCATCTCAAAACCTCATTCCTTTAGCAAGAGGAAATACATGGTATTATTCTGGCGTTGCGTATGATACTGTAGGTAATGTCAGAGAAAATTTTGGTGAAATTCATGATGTCAGAGGTGATACAATATTATTTGGTAAAAAGCTTACTTTTTATTCAGGTTCTTATGTTGCATATACTGATAGCGGTTTAATAGCATATGGCGGATATAGTGTTTCCTCCGATGCTCCTAATGATACAGTTGTTTATTATAATTTATTATATAAATATCCTGCACAAACTGGAGATAGCTTTGGTGATGGAATGAAGGTTGGTACTATTGATACATTAGTAAATGTTCCTGCTGGTTCATTCCATTGTATAAAATATATGGGGTATACCAATAGTGTTTTATATTATGATGCTTATATATCTCCTGGAATTGGACTGATAAAAGTAGTTTCATATTTTGGGGCTAATTACATTAAAGAGCAATCAAAAGTAAGCTCATATATGGAACTCAAATCATATAATTTAAATTGACAACAGAATATAGAGGATAAATTAGGATCGTATATAACCTCAACCGCTCAACGCGGACAGCGTTTTTCAGTTCGGAATTTGGGGTAGAGGCTAAGTATGTAGGCGGAGAATTCAGAGCTTCAAATGAAATGAAGGATTATTCCTGGGTAGATGCTTTGGCGCTAAGTTCAACTTTTGAAACATTTAATTGCGATATAACTGAAACTGGAGCATTAAAAGAAGAGAATTGTACTTCTAATTATTCGATAATTTGGAAATAAGATTTTAGAAAAAATAATGTTTATAACAAGTTTTTAAGAGTAATTTAGCACCTTTCTTATTACGAAATATTGACAATAGAACACATAATATTACAATGATTTTCTTGTTGATTAAAGATATAATAGTTAGGTACATCTATAAATTTATTGAGATAAGGTATTTGACTTAATTATGGATACAAAAAGACTTGCTTGCTTTGAGTTTTTATATTTATATTGAATTTATCATTTGCCGCTGAGGTGAATAGATCGATGTTATTGCTTCTCGTTTTGATTAGATTAACTTTTCTTCTTATCCTGATAAAGTACGTACGACTGAATAAGATTCTAGAACTTCACTAGAGCGAACGAAGGATAAATATCATAGGTTTCTTTCTGATAAAAAAGGTGTAACTATGAAAAAATATAATTTTCTTATTTTAATCTTACTTTTTTTATTACTGCCTTTCTCAAATCATATTTTTGCACAAAGCTGGAAATGGGAAAATCCCAAGCCAATAGGCGATGAAATACAACAAGTATTCTTTGCAGATTCTTTAAATGGTTGGGTAGTTCCACTAGATAATACTTTATTAAAAACGACAGATGGAGGAAATGTATGGAATATCATATATACAAATATCTTTTTATCAAAGATATATTTTCTTAATAAAGACGAAGGCTGGGGAGTAGGAAGAGATTACTTTGAAGAAAATATAAGTTATAATATTTACCATACTACTAATGGAGGATTAAATTGGGAAATACAATTAACCGACAGCAGTGGTTTTTATGATGTTTATTTTATAAATAAGCTTAAAGGATGGGCAGTTAATACGAATGCATATTATAAACCAGTATTTCAAACAACAGATGGAGGAAAAAGCTGGCAGCCGGAAGGAGCTGGATTATTTAGACTTGATGACGGCGGTTCATCGGGTAATATAATGTTTGCGGACAGTTTAAATGGTTTTGAAACATTTGTTGGTGCATTATGGGGAATAAGTACATTTGACGGAGGTAAAACATGGCAAAGAGATTCAGCCTTAAGCGGATTCAAAATAGTAAAAACGGATTCTATTCACATGTGGATATTAGGATATGGATTCGTAACAAGATCAATTAACGGAGGTAAAAGTTGGACAGGAGTAAATTTTCCAAGTGCCTCATCATATGCCTATACATATGATATTTTTGCATTGGATTCAAGTAATGTTTTCATTTCTGCCGATTCAGGTTTATATAGAAGCATCGATGGAGGAATTAGGTGGTCAAAAATAACAAATGGACAATTCGGCAGTTTTTGGTTTATAAATAGAAATGAAGCATGGGGAGGAGGGGTAGGATACATATCAGGATTATACCTTTCTACTGATAGCGGCAGCACCTGGAATAATTTCATTCAAAATACTTACCCATACGGGCAGGATGATTTTGTAAAAATTGATTTTATAAATCAAGATACGGGATGGATATGTACTCAAAGTCCTGATGCAAGTCCAACTTCACATGCTCTTAAAACTACTGATGGGGGTACAACATGGACAGCTCAAAATATCACAACAAGTCAATGGATTTGGAATATGCAGATGCTAAATGGAAATACAGGATTTATAGTTGGGAATGGAGGTACAATATATAAAACTACAGATGCAGGAGAAAATTGGACGCTAATAAATAGTGGCAATAGCAATGATCTAAAAGGCATTGATTTTATAAATACAAAAATAGGTTGGATTGTTGGTGGGTCGGCAATTTTAAAGACAACTAACAGCGGTGAAACATGGATTGACCAAGACAGTACAATAGCAAATCTGCAAAGTGTTTGTTTTATAGACTCACTAAACGGATGGGGAGCTTCCTATTCTGACTATTCTTCGGGAGGGAAAATAGTGCATACAACGGATGGAGGGAAAAATTGGGAAATTCAAATTACAGGCAGCTTCACTAAAATAACATTCTTAGACAGCTTAAATGGATTTGCATTGGGCATAAGCAGCAATAGTAATGCACATGTATATGCAACGCACGACGGCGGAAAGAACTGGCTGCCAAGCTCGATAAATACAGGGAGCTTACAGGATATGCAGTTCATAAACAAAGATACGGGATATGTTGTGGGTTTCTATGGCAGAATTTTTAGGACAACAGATGCAGGCAATACATGGATTCAGCAGCCAAGTTACTGCAATAGATATTTATATAGTGTGGATTTTAAAGATGCAAATAACGGCTGGGCAGTCGGAAGTGCTGGAGCTACATTACATACTACAGATGGAGGTGTTACATTCATAAATAACAATCCCGGTAAAAGCAATTTACCTAATCAATTTTATCTGTATCAGAATTATCCTAATCCTTTCAATCCATCAACAACAATAAACTTTCAACTTTCTACAGACAGCTATGTTAATCTAAAAATTTATGATATACTGGGAAATGAAATAGAAACGCTGAT
>JAKBMG010000138.1 GCA_021831685.1 Bacteroidota bacterium
TCCGATCTATTCTGAACTAACAGATAACGAAAAAGAAATTTTAAATGGGTACTTCAAAAAACAAATTTATCCAGTGCTTACACCACTTGCATTCGATCCCGGTAGACCTTTCCCATACATTTCTAACTTAAGTTTAAGCCTCGCAATTCTTGTAAGAAAACCTAATGGAGAAAATCATTTTGCAAGAGTAAAAGTACCGAACATATTGCCTCATCTTATGCGTGTTGATAATATCTTCGAACCAAATAAAAAAGAGCAAACCAACGGGCAATTCAGCGCAAAATTTATTTGGCTTAGCGATTTGATTAAAGCAAATCTTTATCTACTTTTTCCGGGGATGGAAATTATCGAGGCTCACCGCTTTCGTATTATTAGAGATACCGATATTGAGCTTCAGGAAGATGAAGCCGATGACCTGCTTCGCGTTATAGAAGAAAATATTAGGCAACGAAGATTCGGGACCGTAGTCAGATTAGAAGTCGCCAACCAAATGCCGGAATTTATTATAGAAACATTGGTGGAGAACCTGCAGATAAAAAGAGAAGATGTTCATGTCTTTGATGGCCCACTTGGACTCAGTGATATTATTACTCTTTATGATCTTCCTCTTCACCATCTTAAGTCAAAACCGTTTTATCCCGTCATTCCCAAAATTTTTGATGACGAAGAAGATATATTTTCTACGGTAAGGCAAAAAGATATCTTGCTTCATCATCCCTATCATTCATTTTCTCCGGTGATTGATTTCATTAAACAAGCGGCAAAGGATCCGGATGTTCTGGCTATTAAACAAACATTGTATCGTGTCGGCACCGATTCTCCAATTATTAAATATTTAATTGAAGCCGCCGAACGTAATAAACAAGTTGCTGTCTTGGTGGAGCTTAAAGCACGGTTTGATGAAGAGAATAATATCTTTTGGGCAAGGGAACTTGAAAAAGTTGGTGTTCATGTTGTATATGGTTTGGTGGGATTAAAAACTCATGCAAAGATGACTCTCGTTGTTAGAAAAGAATCTGACGGAGTAAAAAAATATGTTCACTTATCAACCGGAAATTATAACTCGACTACGACAAAGCTTTATACCGATTTAGGATTATTTACCTGCAACGATGAAATTTGTTCTGATGTTTCTGATATTTTTAATTACCTTACCGGCTACTCAAAGCAGACCGATTTTCGAAAACTTATTGTTGCGCCCATCAATATGAGAGGACAAATAATTTCTCTAATTTCGCGCGAAACAGAAAATATTCAATCGGGCGGTGAAGGGAAAATTATTCTTAAGATGAATGCTCTGGTTGATCCGATGATAATAAGCGCTTTGTATGAAGCTTCAAATAACGGTGTTAAAATTGACCTTATTATCAGAGGTATTTGCTGCCTTGTTCCCGGAGTTAAAGGGTTAAGCGAAAATATCAATGTCATCAGCATTGTGGGGCGTTACTTAGAACATAGCCGAGTATTTTATTTCTACAATAACGGCAGCGAAGAACTTTATTTAAGTAGTGCCGATATGATGCAAAGGAATTTAGATCGCAGAGTAGAAATTGCTTTTCCTATAGAAGATCCTAAGCTACGCGAAGAAATACAAAATACATTGCTTAAATATTCATTAAAGGATAATGAAAAAGCAAGAGAACTTCATTCGGATCTTACATACACATTTAGGGAATTTAAGGGAAATCCCAAAAAAATCGATTCACAGGAATTGCTAATGAATCATGTAATAAAAACTTGTGGTAAATTCTCTAAGCCGAAAATTTAATTGTTTGCTTGTTTGATTAATAACTTTTAAAAATTATTTTTACATCATCTTTTTTCATAACTAAAAGGAAAAACAATGCCTGATTCAGATGAACCTGGCGCTAATAATAATTTAATATTTTTCTTTAACCTTCCTTAGAATCGCCTTCTAAATATCTTCATTGGCGCTTTCTAAGGTAAAAACTTCAGGTGCCGATGATAAAATTAAATTTCTTTCGTAACATCGATTTAGCTGCATTTACGAGTAATCCTTTTTGTTTGACCTCGATTCGTGTTAAAATTTATAGAGGAGGTTATTAATGGCTCGTTCAATTTTCTCAAAAATTTCCCCTTCAATTTTTACAAAAGAAGCAAAATCACCACATCAAACTTCTGAAAATGAACGTCATCTAATTGATATTTGCGGTCTTGAACTTCAAGAAACTTTAATTAAGCTTAATACTAATATAAAAGGTCTTTCATCGGATGAAGCCGAAAAACGTTTAGATGAATTTGGATATAATGAACTAGCACATTCCAAAAGGATTGGATTTTGGGCGGATGTTCTGAATAGATGCCGTAGTCCATTAGTTATTCAATTACTATTAATTGCAGTAGTCTCCGCTTTTTTAGGAGATATAGAGTCTACATTCATCGTTAGTTTGATGGTTCTTCTTAGTGTTGGTTTATCTTACGTTCTCGACCACAGATCATCAAAAGCTGTTGAATCGCTTGGCAAAAGAGTGCAATCGCACGTAGTATTAATTAGAGATGGAAAAGAGATTGAACAACCAATGTCTGAAGTTGTTCCCGGCGATATTGTACTTCTACAAGCTGGTTCTATAATTCCAGCCGACCTACGTTTAATTTATTCAAAAGATTTTTTCGTTAGCCAATCCGTCCTAACGGGCGAATCAATGCCAATTGAAAAAAAAGCCGAAGCAATGAATCTGAAAAGCGGTTTTGTTTTTGAATTACAAAATGCCTGCTTCCAGGGAAGTAACGTTCTTAGCGGTACAGCACGGGCAGTTGTTGTTAACACGGGTACAAGAACATATTTTGGTTCAATTTCTGAAAAATTAACTGAAAAACGAATTGAGACAAGTTTTGATAAAGGCGTAAAATCCTTTACCTGGTTAATGATAAAGTTTATGGTAATAATGGTCTTAGCCGTTTTTTTTATTGTGGGTCTAAGTAAAGGAAATTGGATTGAAGCTTTGCTGTTTGGGCTTTCAATAGCAGTTGGTCTTACCCCCGAAATGCTGCCTATGATTGTAACTGTAAATCTTGCAAAAGGTGCATTAACAATGTCTAAGAAAAAAGTCATTGTTAAAAATTTGTCGTCTATTCAAAATTTTGGTGCTATTGATATTCTTTGCACTGATAAAACCGGCACACTTACCCAAGATAAAGTTGTTCTTGAAAAAAACGTTGACATCACCGGCCGGGAAAGCCGCGATGTTCTTCAATACGCTTATCTAAATAGCTTTTACCAAACCGGACTAAGAAACTTAATTGACCGAGCTGTGCTATCGCATATTGAATTAAACGTTGAAGGAAAATGCAGGTTGGTTGATGAGTTGCCTTTTGATTTCCAACGAAGAAGAATGTCGGTTATAGTTGAGTATGAAGGAGATCATGTTTTAATATGCAAAGGTGCAGTTGAAGAAATTTATTCGGTTTGTACCCATTATCAGGATGATGACGAAATTTATCCTTTGATAAATATGATCCACGATGATCTTTACGAAGAAGTAGAGACGCTTAATAATAATGGCTATCGTGTGCTTGCAATTGCGTATCGCGAATTTCCGTCTTCAAAAGAAACCTTTACCGTTAGCGATGAGAAGGATTTAATTTTACTCGGTTATATTGCGTTTTTTGATCCTCCTAAAGAATCCGCTGCAGAAGCGATTGCGAATCTTAAAAAAACCGGAGTTATTGTAAAAATATTAACCGGCGATAATTCCCTTGTGACAAAGAAAGTTTGTAAAGATGTTGGTTTGGAAGTTGAACGTGTTATAACGGGCGATGAATTAAGCCGCTTATCTTCTGATGAATTTTCTAAAACTGTACAGCAGTTTGATATATTTGCAAAGTTGTCACCGTTGCAAAAAGAAAATGTTATTGCTTCACTTCGTCAATCCGGTCATGTTGTCGGATACATGGGAGATGGTATAAACGATTCTCCTTCTCTGCGAGCAGCGGATGTGGGGATTTCCGTTGACTCAGCAGTTGATGTTGCAAAAGAAGCTGCTGATATTGTGCTTCTTGAAAAAAGTTTGTTAGTACTCGAAGACGGAATAATAGAAGGACGTAAGGTGTTTGCGAACATCGTTAAGTATATCCGGATGGGTGCAAGCTCAAACTTTGGAAATATGTTTAGTGTTATTGGTGCAAGTTATTTATTCCCGTTTTTACCGATGCTACCGATTCAGATTTTGCTTAACAATTTATTGTACGATTTTTCACAGACTGGCATACCTACTGATAATGTTGACAAGGAACTTATCGTTAAGCCTCTCAAATGGAACATAGATAATATTAAAAGGTTTATGATCTTTATCGGTCCAATTAGTTCAATCTTTGATTATGCAACATTTGCATTAATGTGGTTTTTCTTTGGTGCTAATCAATTTTTCATAGCCAGTGGAGCTCATAAGGAATTTTTAGAAAGATTATTTCAAACTGGTTGGTTTGTGGAGTCGTTATTAACTCAAACATTAATAGTGCATATTATTCGTACGAGGCGGATACCGTTTTTCGGTAGCAGGGCATCTCTGTCAATGACACTTACTACATTAGGAATAATGCTTGTTGGAGCATGGTTGCCCTATTCTCCGTTTGCGAAAACATTTGGCTTTGTCCCTCTGCCTGCAATATTCTGGGCATGGATTTTCGGTTTCTTATTAAGTTATAGCGTTCTCACCCATATTGTTAAAATATGGTTCTTTAAAAAATACGGAGAAAATTAATTATGGATACAATGTTAGATGCATTGGAAGAAGGTCGTTTAATTGAACTACCGGATAACGACAAATTTGATTCGCTTCAGTTGTTGGCTCACATTATCGAAGCAATTCCCTCCGTTCCAAACGGAACCGATGTTGCCGGATTGGTTTTAACGAGAGAAAAAAATACAAATACTGCATTGGGCAAAAGCTTTGCTTGTCCACATGCCCGTGTACCATACGATGAAGATTTAATATGTTCGGTTGGATGGAGTCCTTCCGGTATTGATTATGGCGCTCCGGATAATATTCCTGTTCATATTGTAATCATGTACCTGGTGCCTGATAACCAGAGAAATCATTATTTAAAGGAAATTTCTATCCTTGCAAAAGCTCTTCAGAATAAGAATAATTTGGATGCAATTCGAACAGCTCCTGATTTAAATACGGTAAGAAATTATCTGCTTGATTTAGTAAGTTCTTCCAAGGGATTAGTTGGCTCCGATGCAAGGGCAAGAATGATTCAATTAGAAGCCGCTGAACCTTCAGAAGCACAAAAGATTCAACAGCTATCAAACATAATAATCGAACCTGTAACAATCGTTAGCGGTCTTAACCAAAAACAAATTGTCCTATCACAGAATAAAGAACTTGTTGAATTACTCGACAATCTTCTTACCGGGCAGGTTGCCGGTAAAGTTAGTTCACCACAGCTAATGGAATCTATCATATCAAAAGGAGTTTTTGAATTTAACGGCTGGCGTATTATAAAACGCAGCTCATCCGATTATCAATCCAACCGCTCCCTTTACGAATGTATTGCAGTGAAAGTAATTGTAAATAGCAATTTAAATTGATTTGTAACCTTTTACAGAAGAAAAACTTCTGATTATGTCTTGAAATTGAATTCAAACTAAGTCATAATTTTGCTAAGTTTGTTTCATAAGAAATGAAAATTAAAGGTAGAAAATGTCTGATATAACAAAGAGTGAAATTTTAAACACTTTAAAGAAAATAGAAGATTCAAACTTGAATAAAAACTTTTTGATACTCAATGCAATCAAGAATTTTGAAGTCAAAGGAAATGAACTAAAGTTAGAGATGACGCTCCCTCTTCCGGTAAATTCGGTAGATAACATAAAAGATAAATTTTTGAAATCCATCAGAGATAAATACCCATCCGTGAAAAAAATTGACCTTAAGCTTGATGCAAAGGTAATTGCTCATCAAGATAAGAAAAAAGATTCTTTACTTCCTTATGTTAAAAATACAATTGCTGTTGCCAGTGGAAAAGGGGGGGTAGGGAAGAGCACTATCGCTGTGAACTTAGCAGTTGCTTTAGCTAAAGATGGCGCTTCTGTAGGCTTGATTGATGCCGATATCTATGGGCCAAGTATTCCGATGATGCTCGGGTTGAAAGAGAAACCTAAAGTATATCAGAATCAACAATCGATGAAAATTATTCCGTCGACTAATTTTGGAATAAAAGTAATATCAATTGGCCTATTGATTGAAGATAATGCCCCAGTTATTTGGCGTGGACCAATGGCAAGCGGTGCAGTAAAACAGTTTATGACCGATGTGGATTGGGGTGAGCTTGACTACTTAATTTTTGATATGCCTCCGGGGACCGGCGATATTCAATTGACTTTGGTTCAAACAATTCCTTTAACTGGTGCGGTCATTGTCACCACTCCTCAAGAAGTTTCTTTGATAGATGCCCGCAAAGCATTAAAAATGTTTACTAGGGTTAATGTCCCTATCCTTGGCGTTATTGAAAATATGAGCTATTTTATTGCTCCCGATACAGGTAAAAAATATGATATCTTCGGCACAGGCGGGGGTTCTCAAATGGCAGCTGAATTGGAGTCACCGTTTCTTGGAGGACTTCCAATTCAACCACAGATTAGAATAGGTGGCGATAAAGGAATCCCTATTGTCTTTGATACTCCGGATTCTGAACAAGCAAAAATTATCACGGAGATTGCAAGAAACTTAGCCGCTCAAATCAATCTTAGAAATCTTTCGGGCGAAACTTCTTCAAAGATGGAAATAATTTTAGGCGACGAAGAATAATTTTCTTATTTGAATATGAAAACTAAAATGCGAGAAGATATTTTAAAAGCCTTAGACTCGATAAGACCTTTTTTGCAAGCAGATAATGGCGATATTGAATTAATTGAAATTACCGAAGATCTGATAGTGAAAGTTAAATTTACCGGCGCATGCGATATTTGCCCAATGTCTCAAATGACTTTAAGAGCAGGGGTAGAAAAATCTTTGTTAAAATATGTCCCGGGAATACGAAGAGTAGAATCTGTTACCTAAAATATAATCATCAAGACCAATCAATGACTGAAATAAATTTTAACAAGACAGTAAAGATAATTTTTTGGTTTGCAGGACTTCTTTTGGCTGCTTTTATCCTTTATACTCTTTCCGAAATTATTATCATCTTATCCGTTTCTATTTTGCTTTCCCTAATCTTTAATCCATTAGTTAATTTTTTAGAGTGGAAAGGGCTAAATAGATTTACCGCAACGCTTATAGTATTTGGTACTGTCGGCTTTTTATTTTATTTAGGACTTTCATACCTTATCCCTCAATTCATTATTCAAATGAACCAGTTGACTTCAGCTTTGCACGTTCACACCCTTCACGAACAAATATTCTCAGTTGAACAACAGATATATGCCTACCTTCCTTTTTTTACCCTCGGTGATTTAACGAAAAAGACGGAGGAATTTATTTCGTCCGGAATCGTTAACTCAATCGATAGCATTTCAACTTTTCTAACTAACCTATTTTCTATAATTACACTCCTAGTTATAGTTCCATTCATCACTTTTTATTTATTGAAGGATAACAAAATTCTTCTTAAAGGAATCCTCCACTTTGTTCCTAATAAATATTTTGAGATGACTTACTGGGTTGCTAAAAAAGTTTCGGTTCAGCTTGCAAGATTTGTTAGAGGATGGATTTTTGACGCTGCTTTTGTCGGGGTTACATGCGGCTTTGGTTATTATGCAATCGGAATAAATAATTCTCTGCCGCTTGGCTTAATTTCCGGGCTTGGTCATCTTGTCCCATATTTTGGACCGGTAATAGGAGGGATTCCTGCTATTGTAATTTCAATTATTCAGTATGGAGATTTATCCCACGTTCCGGCAATTATTTTGCTTATTATTTCTGTTTATTTTGTAGATAACGGAATTGTTCAACCTTATGTTTTTGCAAAAAGCGTTGATATGCACCCGATCGTAATAATTCTTTTAATTGTAAGTGGAAGTCAAATATTTGGCGTGATTGGAATGCTTCTTGCAGTTCCTCTGGCGACTGTAATAAAAACCATGTCAAAGGAAGTTTATTTTGCCTTTAAGAACTACAAAATTGCCCATCATTAAAAGCCTTGTACTAATAAAGTAAAACCGTTAAAAGTATTAGCAATAAAACTATTCTTCCAAAAGTTTTTTAATTACTTCAACAGAATTTATACCGTCTGCCTCGGCACTAAAGTTGGTAATTATTCTGTGCCTAAGTGTTGGTATCATCGCAAATTTAACATCATCAATATTTGGTGTAAATCTTCCTTCAATTACAGCCTTAGTTTTAGCTGCCATAATTAGATACTGAGAAGCGCGGGGTCCGGCTCCCCAATTAATCCAATTTTTCACATACTGTGGTGCAGTTGTTCCGTTCGGTCGGGTTTTATTTACGATTGTTACGGCATACTCAATTACATTTTCTGCAACGGGTACCTTTCTTACCAGATTTTGAAATCCGATTAATTCTCCGGCGTTAATTACTTTGGAAAGCTCCGGCAAGTATTCGCTAGTGGTTGATTGAACAATTTTTACTTCTTCGTTAAAAGAAGGATAATCAAGCCAGAGATTAAACATAAAACGGTCAAGCTGAGCCTCAGGTAAAGGGTAGGTTCCTTCCTGCTCTATTGGATTTTGTGTTGCAAGCACAAAAAATGGTTCTTCAAGGGTATATGTTGTTCCTGCCGTTGTAACTTTATGCTCCTGCATTGCTTCAAGAAGAGCAGATTGAGTTTTAGGGGGGGTTCTGTTTATCTCATCGGCTAAAACGACGTTAGCAAAAATGGGCCCAGGTATAAACCTAAAATTTCTTTTTTTAGAGAGCGGGTCTTCTTCAACCAGTTCTGTTCCGGTAATATCACTCGGCATTAAATCGGGTGTAAACTGAATCCTGCTAAAACTTAAGTGCATCACTTCGGCAAGAGTTTTTATAAGCAAAGTTTTTGCAAGCCCCGGTACACCAACGAGCAAACAATGACCTCGGGAAAGAAGTGAAATTAGAAGTTGGTCTATTATTTTATCTTGACCAATAATTACTTTTCCAATTTCCTTTTTAATATTTATTACTGTATCACTAAGTTTTTCTACTAACTGAACATCATTTGCCGGAACTTCGCTAAGTTTCAATTGAATTTCCTTTTAATTTTTGATCCACATATCCAAAAAATTATAACAATATTTTCCAATAAATTTTATCTTTCAACTCATTTACCCAGTTATCATATTCTTTCTGCTTCTTCTCTTGATCTGCAAGCTTTTGAATATCGTTATAGTCGGTAGCAAGACTTGCTACGTGCTGCGGAATTTTTTTCTCAAGAAGTACAATATGGTAACCGTAATTTCCTTTACCGTAATCTACACGCTTCGGAAAGCTGATTTCTCCCGGTTTAAGCTTCGATACTATATCAAGCATTGAAGGGTCTAGTTGATTCAAATAGAAAGTACCAAGATCGCCACCAAACGGAGCTGATTCCTTATCATCGCTGTATTTTTTAGCATAATAGCTGAAAGTGCTGTCACCTTTAACAATGCTGTCACGAATGCTACTAAGAAATTCTATGGCGCTTAAATCTGCCTGGTCGCCTTTTTTAATTTTTATTAAAATATGGCGTACGTGAATTTTGTCTCCACGCTTGGCGATCATTTGTATAATGTGAAATCCAACAGGCGACTCAACAACATCTGAAATTTGTCCTGGTTTTAATTCAAAAGCTGCAGCTTCAAATTGAGGATAAAATACTCCTTTACCTACCCAACCGAGGTCTCCGCCATCTGACGCGCTTCCCGGGTCTTCCGAATATTTTTTAGCCATCTCGGCAAAGTCAGATCCATGCTTTATCGAATCTAAAATTGCTTCAGCTTTCTTTCTGTAAACTTCTTTCATCTGTTCCGTTGCAATAGGAATTTTGAATATATGCGCGATCTTAACTTTTTCAGGAATAATTCCTATACTGTCTTTATATGTGTTGAAGAACTTTTGGACTTCAAGTGAGGTTGCCTCAACGTTCCCGAATTTCTTTTCCTCTAATTTCTGCACCATCAATTGTTTCCTGACAGGACCTTCGAGTTCTCTCTTAATTTTCTCTTCACTCATGCCATATATTTGCTCAACTTTTTCTTTTGAACCGTATTGCTGTTCAAAATATTGCAACTGGTAATTTACGCGTGCATTTACCTCGTCATCCGAGACAGTAATTGAATCAAGCAGGGTTTGCGCATAAGCAAGCTTATCGTCAATCATAGTATTCAAAACCTGTTTTTCTAAGCCGGGTGTTGAAGGATCGATTTTCTTTTGAGCAGCAAGTACCTTTACCTGGTAGTCAACTTCGCTTTTTAGAATTATTTCGTTATCTACAATAGCGGCAATTTTATCAACTACTTCCTGCGAATAAATATTTATTGCTGCAATGAACAAAATTAAAATGATCTTAAATTTCATCTGACTCCTAATTTTTAACTTCTATATCGTTATTTGAATAAATATCTTTTATGTAGCTTTGTAAAAAATTATTTTTCATTTCAGCCACGAATCGTTTTTCTACTTCGGGTTTTATTACTTCATAAGGAGGCACTGTACCTTTGTCAAATTTTTGCAACTCCTGAATTACCATATAGTGCCCCGGTTGATAGTTTAATACTATACTAACCTCCTGCGGGTTCAATTGTGAGACAATTCTTTGAAGCGATACGGGTTGAATTTGATAATCGTTCAATAATACTTCATTTTGAACTTTAATGATTGAAGAATCGGTCTTGAATATATTTAAAGCCTTTTCCCAATCACTGTCAAAAAGTAAAGAACGAAACTTAATGGCTTTGTCTTCATTGTTAAAGTCAGCGAAGTTTAAGTAATAGGTACTATAAAAAAAAGCAAATTCATTTTGATGCTTTGAATAATAATTTTCAACTTCTTTAGGATCGTAAGTTGGCTTTTCTTCATTGTAGTATTTTTCAAGAAATAAAGAAATTGCCAATTCTTTTTTTGAATTTTCCAGTAGACTGTCGAACATGCTTTCTTTTAGAATACCGCTCTTAACGGCTTCCTGGTATAATACTTCTCTGTTGATCCAGTTTCTGATAACTTCTTCCCTATAGAAATTTTTAGCACCATAACTACCCATCAATGAAGAAAGTTGCTCATTAGTTAAATAAGAATTGTTTACTCGTGCAACAAAATCTTTTTTAACTTTTTCTTTCCCGCAGCCGAATAAAATAATAGATGCAAAAAGAAATAGGGCAGTTATTTTAATTTTGTTTAAATGCTTTATCAAGTTCGTTATAGAAAATTTTTGGTTTATACAATTCTCTTAAACTATTAATATAATTATCTTCCAATTTTTTGCTTTCCGCATCCTGGTATGCGCCCGCTGCTTCAGCTTTGGCTTCATCAAAAGTTTTAATGTGCGATGGCTCTTTTCCTATTAAGGAAACAATTGAATAACCGCCATTTGATTCAAAGACATTTGAATAGTCGCCGGGCTTCTTTAATGAATTAGCTACTGAAGCAAGCTGGGATGAATTTATATCTTGGTATCCCATAACACCTTTTAATTTTTTATATCCTGGTTGTTCGGTGTACATGCCTGCAAGCGAATCGAAGTTTGCGCCCTGTTTTAGGAGATCATAATAATGATGAATAAGAGAATCCGATGTAGAAAATAGTTCCGCAAAATTAACTTTGTCTACTGTGCGGTAATTATCTTTAGTCGCGAGATAAAATTTGTAGAGGTCTGTAGAATCAACTTTTACTTTATTCCAAACTTCATCCTGCTGCAGCCTAAAAATATAGATACCGTCACGGTAATTCTTCATTAAAGCAGCGAAATTTTTATCGGTTTTATCAAGATTCATAGCATCTTCTTCAAGTACAATATCTCCGCTTATTTTTTCAAGAGCTTCAGATAATAAACCAGGGTTAACAGGTCTGTTTAATAAACCCTGTTTTGAATTCATCCTTTTCCAGAAATCTCCTATGTTTTCGTATTTCCCTGCGTATGTGAAAAGAGTTAATGTATCATCCATTTCAGGCATTGGTTGACCAACCTTAGAAGTATCCGCGTGCTTTACTAAATATTCAAAATTACTTTGATTTACAACAAAATTATATTCTCTTTTCAGTTTTGCGACAAGACTGTCATATTCATCCTGGTACCGGGTTTTCTGAAAAATCTTTTTTAGATTTTCTTTATCTTCTTCAAACGTTGGAGATGGTTTTATACCGGTCAATTTTATAATATGGTAACCATATTGGGTTTTAACTATCCCGGATATATCTCCTATTTTTTTTAGATTAAAAGCTGCTTCTGCGAATGGCTTAATCATCATCCTCATACCGAAATAACCCAGGTCGCCACCTCGAGTTCTGGATCCGGGATCGTCCGAATATTTTTTAGCAAGTTCTTCAAAATTTCCGCCGTGGTTCAATTGATACATAACAGTATCAATTTTTGCCAATGCCCGCGCCGAATCAATTTTCCCGGTAGAGTCTGCAAAGCTTGCAAGAATGTGGCTTGCACGAATTTCAGGAATTCTTATCCTTTTGTTTGTAACTTTTATAATATGATACCCATAAGGCGATTTTACAACTTGAGGATAAACCTGCCCCGGCTCTGTAGCATAAACTGCATCTTCAAACTGATATGGAAGCTCGCCGGCAGTAACATAATAAATATCTCCGCCATCGTTGCGGGAGTATATATCCTGAGAATATTTCTTTGCCATTTCTTCAAAGTTTGCACCGTTTTTTATGCTGTCTAAAACTTCATTTGCCAAAATACGAGCATGACCCCAACCGGATGAGTCAGGTCGAAACATTATGTGGCTAACACGATACTCATATTTCCTTCTATTATATAATTCTTTTATTCCAGGATCAACTATTTGCTTTTCTAAAATATAGCTGACACCTACTTTTATTTTATAATCTGCCAACTCAGCATTTGTAGTAGAGTCGTGTTGAAAACCTCTTATATATGCATCTCTCAATTTCATTCTAAAATCAACATAAAGGTTAAGAAAGTTTTCTAATTTAGATAGGCTGTCTTTTTTTGCAATGTCATATCCGCCAACGTTATTAGCATAGGCATCTTCGAAATCTTTCATTGTAACTTTTTGATCCCCGAATTTAGCCAAAACAATTTGCGAATGTTCAGGCGCGCAGGAAACGAATAAAAGCATTAAAGCAAGCGAAAGAAAAGCTGTAATCCGTAAAAGCATTTAAAGTATCTCCTATAAATTAAGTTTGTGCAAAATTTAACTGACAATTTTAGTTATTGAGTCTTTGAAAATCAAGGTAATTGAATTCAATTTAGATTTCATTCCGGGCGTTTACTTTACCCTCGTTCCGTTTTTTACACTGCTATTAGTTGAAAGTACATTTAGGTTCCCATTTTCATCCTCGACTGCTAAAACCATACCCTTAGATTCGAATCCCATTAACTTTGCCGGTTTTAAATTAGCAACAATAATTACTTTCTTACCGATGATTTCTTCCGGTTTGTAGCTCTTAGCAATTCCGGCAATAACTTGCCGTTCTTCATTTTCAAGCTTGACTAAAAGTTTCAAAAGTTTTTCACTCTTATCCAACTTTTCGGCGCTGATTACTTCGGCTACCTTTAATTTTATTTTCATGAAATCGTCAATAGTTACAATTTCATCGGGTACATTTTCAGTTTTGTTCTCAGTCTTATTTAATTTTTCCATTTGCTTTTCAATAACTTCATCTTCGATTTTGGGGAAAATAATTTCCGGTTGATTTAGATTATAACCAGGTTTCAAATTTTCGTTACCGCAGTGCCCCCACTCCGTTTTTTTTGAATTCAAAATGCTAAACACCTTTTCAGAAGAAAAGGGAACAACAGGCGACATTAACTCAGCTAAAGTATAAATAGCCTGCAGACAAACATATAGAGTAGTGCTGCATTTATCTTTATCCGATTTTATCGTTTTCCAGGGTTCAGAGTCGTTAAAATATTTATTGCCGGCTCTTGCAAGATTCATGATCTCTAAAACGCCGTCGCGTATTTTATATCCTTCAAAAAGAGTTGATATCTTTGATGGATATTCGGAAATAAGGTTCAGCATTTCAGTATCTATATTTCCCAATTTCCCTTTTGCAGGGACTTTACCTTCAAAATGTTTATGAACAAAAGTTAAAGAGCGGTTAATAAAATTACCCAGAATATCTGCCAGCTCGCTGTTGTTCCTTAGTTGAAATTCTTTCCAGTAAAAATCGGTGTCACGTGTCTCGGGAAGATTAGCTGCAAGTGTATATCTCAACGGATCAGCAGGGAATATTTCTAAAAAATCTGTAACACTTATGCCCCAGTTCCTGCTTTTAGAAAATTTCTTACCTTCAAAGTTTAAAAACTCATTAGCCGGAACATTTTGTGGAAGGACATATTTTGCTTTACTGCCATCGTTCCATGCCATGAGCATTGACGGAAAAATAATGCAATGAAATACAACATTATCTTTTCCAATAAAAGCAACATATTTTGTTTTTTCGTCTAACCAATAGTCTTTCCATAAGTTCACGTTACCCAATTTTTCCGAGAGTTCCTTGGTAGATGAAATATATCCTAGTACTGCTTCAAACCATACATAAAGCACTTTTCCGTCTACAGAATCAATTGGAACTTTTATCCCCCAATCAAGGTCTCTTGTTACCGCCCTATCTTCCAAGCCATCCTTAAACCAGCTTCTACAATATTGAAGCACATTTTCTTTCCACCCGAATTTTTCATCCATTTCTTTTACATAATCTTCAAGCCGCTTCTGATATTTTCCCAGCGGAAAAAACCAATGTGATGTTTCCTTGAGTACAGGCGTCTCTCCCGTAATTTTGCTCTTAGGATTCTTAAGATCATTAGGCTGATATAGTGCCCCACAATTTTCACATTCATCACTTCTTGCTTCTTCGAAGCCACAATTTGGGCATGTTCCTTCAACATACCTGTCCGGTAAAAACATCTTAGCTTTATTATCATAAAACTGCATTGATTTTTTTTCTTTCAATATTCCCATTTTATAATATTGAAGGAAAAATTCCTTTCCGGTTTCATGATGTATCGGCAGGCTTGTGCGGGAATAATTATCGAAACTCATTCCGAATTTTTCAAAAGCTTCTTTGTTTTGATTGTGATAACGATCAATTATCTGCTGGGGTTTGACGCCTTCTTTATCTGCAGTTATTGTTATCGGAACTCCATGCTCGTCAGAGCCGGAAATAAAAATTATATCATCGCCTTTAAGTCTTTTAAAACGAACATAAATATCTGCAGGTAAGTATGCTCCGCTTAAGTGTCCAAGATGTATAGGACCATTAGCATACGGAAGTGCTGCAGTTACAAGAATTTTCTCTTTGACCAAATTGTACTCAATAATTTTGAAATTTTACCTTCTAAATATACGTATTTTTTAAGTATCCACTATATGAGATAAATTCTAAGATAAAGTCCACCATTCAGAATTGACCGGTAATTTTCTATAATTCACCGATTTCCTGTTCCTGTTTATGATCATATCTTATAAGTTTCAGATAAGAAATTAATATCAATAAAGTAAACTGAAATGATACTTGTATTTAAGACATCAGTAAAAACAAAGGCTGATGCAATTAGTCTGAAACCATATATCGATAGTATTGTTAAAAAAGGTGATTGGAGTTTTGATCTTGAAGATTCTGACAAAATTTTCCGCGTTGAAACTGATTTGAATATTTATCAATCCTTGATTTCATTATTTAACTCAAAAGGATTTGTTTGCGAAGAATTGGAAGATTAGACCACTTGTCATAGGTTTAGAATAACAATGTTTTGTTAAATAATTAAATTTTTAATACAAATTAGAGGCAATAAAATGAATAATAGCGGAAATTCATTTAGTAATAGAATAATTCTTGGTTTAATTTTAATTTTTGTAGGTGGATTGTACTTGCTTAGTACTCTTGATCTAATAAACTTCAATGTGCATCATATTATTTTCTCACTTCCTTTTTGGGCAATCATATGGGGACTAGTTATTATTAAAAATTCCCGCAACAAAGCCTTTGGTATTCTCCTGGTTTTCCTTGGAGCTTTATTTCTAATTCCAAGAATTTTTCCTAACGTCTATTATAATAGCGACATATTTTTCCCTGTCTTGATAATTGCCTTTGGAATTTACCTAATGTTTAAGAGAAATATAAACTGGCACCATTGCCACAATAGGTTTAATAAACAGGTTAACAAAGATCAACTGGATGACGTCTCAATTTTTGGCGGCGGTCATAAAGTCATTATATCTGAGAATTTCAAAGGCGGAAATATTACTGCAATTTTCGGAGGATCAGAAATTGATTTGTCTAATTGTAAATTAGCCGAAGGCGAAAATGTTATAGACGTATTATTAATGTTTGGAGGTACAAGTATATTTGTTCCTAAAGAATGGAATGTTAACGTAAACGTTACCCCTTTGTTCGGAGGCTTTTCAAATAAATGGCGAAGAAATTTCAGCGGACCCTTTGACTCAACACGTACTCTGGTTATAAAGGGAGTCGCCTTATTTGGCGGCGGTGAAATAAAATATCTTTAATAAATTATTTGAATTCATAATATGGCAACTAACCCAATTTTGAATAGAAAAAGAAATTTAGCTATTTATATTGCCTTTTGGTTGATCATTGCTTCCATATATTATGGTCTTATCTATTTTGAACTAAAGATTTCTAGCGAAACTGCCTTAATAGATAGCTTGGTCTTTAATTCTATTTTATGCGGCTTAGGCTTAAGCTTCTGGTTCCCAGCTAAATATATTTCTTTTGAAAATAATAAATTTATAAAAATTATTATAGATCATATCTTTGGAGGAATACTGTCTTCCATCATATGGCTGGCAATAGGGTATTTCTTTATTACGTTCATATTAAATTATACGAATGATTTTCCTTCTTTCTTCACTCACACTTTGATGTGGCGATTTATTGTCGGAAATCTTTTTTATTATTTAATTTCTTCATTCTATTATATAATAATTTATTATAATAATTTTCAGGAAAAAATTATCCAAGAGTCAGAATTAAAAAACCTTATTACAGAAGCAGAAATTAAGACACTAAAGTTCCAAATTAACCCGCATTTTATTTTCAATAGCTTAAATTCAATGAGTGCGCTTACTACTATCAACCCAGTAAAAGCAAGAGAAATGATCTTAAAATTAGCTGATTTCCTTCGCTTTACTTTAGCTAATAATGATCGACAAAAAAATTCTTTCGGAGAAGAATTAAAAAATATTAAATTGTATCTTGAGATAGAAAAAATAAGATTTGAAGATAAGTTTGAATTTATTGAAGATATTGACGAATCTTGTAAAGATATATTAATTCCGAACATGATACTGCAGCCACTGTTCGAAAATGCTATTAAACATGCTGTCTATGAAACACTAAGTAAAGTGACGTTAAAATTAGTTTGCACTAAGGAGAAAGATTATCTGAATATATCACTCGAAAATAATTTTGAGCCCAATTTCTCTTCAAAAAATGGTACCGGTATTGGACTCCAAAATATTGCGAATAGACTAAGGCTTATTTATGGTATGGATGATCTCTTGGCAATAAAGAAGAAAGATAATTTATTTAAGATATCACTTTTTATTCCATTGCATAATTCATAAACCTTTGTAATCAATTTAAAGAAGTGAATTAATTAATAACGTAAATTTTAGGAATTCCCTTTCATGATGAATAAAATTAAAGCTTTGATTATTGATGATGAAAAACTTGCACGCGAAATAATAAAAAAATACCTTGAAGATATAGAGGAAATTGTAATTGCCGGGGAATGCTCTAATGGTTTTGAAGCCATCAAAATAATTAATGAAGAAAAACCAGATGTCGTCTTTTTAGATATACAAATGCCGAAGATAACAGGCTTTGAAATGCTTGAACTTATTGATAAACCTCCCGTGATTATTTTTACTACCGCCTACGATCAATTTGCTCTAAAAGCTTTTGAGGTAAATGCTGCAGATTATTTGCTAAAACCTTTTTCAAAAGAACGCTTCAATGAATCTATTGAAAAAGCATTTCGCCATATAAAAAATAAATCTCCGCAGCAGGATGTAATTCAAAATCTGATTAAAGAAAATGATCGCAAACCAGACTTCCTTGAAAGAATAATTATTAAAGATGGGTCAAAAATTACTATAATGCCTTTAGAAAACATAAAGTATATCGAAGCTCAGGATGATTATGTTATGATTTATTCTACTGAAGGGAAATTTCTTAAGCAAAGAACAATGAAATATTTTGAGGATCATCTTGACCCGAATAACTTTATTAGAATCCATCGCTCCTTTATTGTACCTGTCAAAAGAATTAAAAGAATTGAACTAGCCGAAAAGAATTCATATCAGATAAAATTAGACGATACAACAAATCTACCTGTTAGTAAATCGGGATATGATAAGTTGAAGGAAGTTTTAAGATAAGATAAAAAAGGCTGTTGTTTGTATCAGTAATTTACCTGGAAATTCAAAAACCTCATCTTCAATAAAGAAGCTGCAGATAAGTCATCAAACAACAGCCTGTATAAAAAAATAATCAATCTGTGTGCCAATAATATTATCGAGAAGTTTTGCGAAATGTTTAAAAATTCGCAAGGAAAAGTGTTTCTAATCGAGGGAACTGTGCAAAATGTGACAGTAGTGTGTAATTTTTGCTAATTTATTTTTGTGCAGGGGGATTTTGCGAGGTTGGTTTTTCTATGGCAACAATAAGATCAAAAAACACTTTAAGCCGGTTATGCGCCTTAACAAGTCCCCAAAGGTGTGATGGTGGTTCAATTCCGTAATCTTTCATTGATAAATTTTTATTCCCGACAAGCCTAAAGGCACCGTCAGGCAGATTCTGAACCTTTACAATTATGTCAACGGCATTTGTTTCCCCGGCAATCATAAGATCACCCTTGGTAGCAAGATCAAACCAACCTAAGGAATCCACTGAGGAAATTAAGTGAGCATCTATCAAATCATATCGTAAAATAGGGAATTGAGATGCCTTCATTGCGCGGTACATATCTTCATTCATTGCATCTAGTCCGCAATCTAAGCTATGGACTAAAACTGTAACGACAACCTCATCTTTATCCTTATCCTTTTTGAACCCTTTCGAAAATTTCTCATTTAGGTTGTCTTTCGAATGTATGAAGGCAAAGCCCTTTACTAACCTTGCCCTGCAATTAAAATCATTTACGGTAGAACTCCCTTCAATCCAAAGCCTGCTTCCGGGCTGAGTGACATATTTTATAAATCCCTTTTGCTGGGCATAAATTATTGTCCATTGAAACAATAAAAAGAACAAAATAATCGCAAGTTTATATAATTTCATTAAAATTATTATTTGGTTGGAAGACAGAACCCTAAAATTTGCGTAAATATAATATATGGACTTTCAAAAAAATCTAATCAAAATCACAATCACTTAATAATTACAGAGATGACACAGGATGCAACTTCTGTTAATATCTTAACCTAATAAAATGCCAATTAAAATACAGCGATAAAGAAAAGCGCAATTATAAAGTCATGATATTCAAAAGCATCAACTAAGGTAAATATTGGAAAAGCGAAAGGAGTTCTACTTAGTCATTAGAGGTGCCTATATAAAAATAATGGCTTGGCTAAGAGGAGTTGGAATATCACCAAGCCAAACATAGGAGCTAGCTATGTGAAATTCTATTGTTTCTGCGGAGGCGCATGACAGTCACTGCAAAGCATAGATTTCCACGATTTGTCAACATTCACCGGATGTATGTAATCAACGCCCATTAAAGAAAATTCCGGTTTTTCATTTCCAATTTGCTGCGACAAAATTGTGTGGCAGGTGGAGCAATTATTCGATATAATTTTCCCATCGGCGCTTTCATGCTTGCCGTCGTGACACCTAAAGCAGCCGGCCGAGTACATGTGTCCTATATTATCAGGGAATTTCTTCCAGCTGACATTCATGTAAGGGAAATAATTTCTCGAGTAGATATTTTGAAGCTGCAAAATAGCGCTTTCGATTTTATCCTTCTTACTTGAAAAAACCTCCGGATAGTTTGCTTGATAGAAATCTTCAACCAAAGTTTTAATACTGTCAAGTGCAATTTCTTTTGAAGTGTATCCTCTATCCAAAACCTTAACTGAGATGCTTTTTATATATGGCAAACTCGGGTCAACCCATCCGGCAGCCATAACATGATTTACAGAGGTTGAAGGTGGGTTATAAATATGCGTTGCCCTGTTATGGCAATCAATACAATCCATTGTCCGGTAATCACCGTTTTTTAATTCTTCCGGGGTAACATGAACACTTGTACTGCGATAGATTGTTTCTTTTCCTGTTATCATAGATTTGGCTTTGACCCAAGGAATTACCTGCCGCTCACGGTCAATAGCAAGATAAGTAATTTGATTTGAAATATTCATGTGCCAGTGAATTCCCGATGTAACACCCGTTTCCTGGTTGCCGCCGCCAATTTTGACAAGCATGGAAAGAGTCATCTTAGTATTATTTTCGTCAGACAAATAATACGTATTTGTAATTTCTTTTTCGCCATAAAATACTTTTGGCCAGTGGCATTGTTCACATGTTTCTTTTGCAGGGCGTAAGTTGCTTATCGGAGCTTCAATCGGGCGCGGAAATTTATTAAACAGAACAGAATAAACCTGGTAACTCCCTGATATTTTTGATTTCACAAACCAACCGGCGCCAGGGCCAATGTGGCATTTTATGCATCCCACTCTTGAGTGAGGAGAGTATTTATAAGCTGTGTATTCCGGCTCCATAACTTTGTGGCAAATGGTTCCACAGAATGCATCCGATTCTGTGTATTCATAAGCTTTAAAACTTCCGAAAGCCGTAAATGCGACAAGGATGATTGTGCCTAAAGCAAAAATTAGAAAAGCTCTTTTTTGTTTTACATCATTAAGGTCAATAACAGGTAGAAGTTTATTTCTAATTTTGCCTAATTTTTCTAAATGGTGTTCTCTAAGTATTCCATAAGCGATAGCTAAGAGTCCAATAATTAAAAAAATAGGTAATATAATGAAAGTTAAAATGCCTGCATAAGGTTTGTTATTTGAGCTAAAAGCTTCAATGACAGATAGGAATACGATTAAGCCGAAGCTTAACATTGCCAATCCGGCTCCCAAAAGCGTCGTTGGATTATAAAATGAAGATGGTAGTTTTCTTTTCATTTTTTATAAACTCTGCTGATTATTTATAAACAAAAATCATAGCATAAATTATCCAGACAATTATACTTAAGCCCAAAGACAAAGCAATCCAGCCGAAGATTCTAATTGCTTTTAAAACAATTTCCGGATATGGTTCCACAAGATAATTCTCAAGCTCGCCTTTTTCAACAAGTTCTTTATATTCAGCGGGGCGATCAAGTCTAAATTCTTCGAGGGGCATTCTTCCCGAAAAAATGACGATATCCATCGGGAACTTTTCCGGACGCAAGTGAGTATTAAAAAAATGGACAGTAAAAATGAAACCAGTAGCCAGGAGAGCTTCATCGCTGTGAATAATGGTAGCAACATTGATAACCCAGCCGGGGAAAACACTTGTTAATATTTCAGGGAACCACAGAGTAATACCGGTAGAGCCGATGACAAAGATTCCCCAAAACACGGCGAAGTAATCAAATTTTTCCCAATACGTCCAGCGACCATATTGAGGGCGTTCGCCTTTTCCCAAGAACCATTTAATAGAACCAATAAAATCTTTAAGATCTTTTTTATTGAAAAGCATACTGTCATGATTAAATAGCAACGCTTTCCACGTTTTATATTCTTTCTTTTTTAATTTTGTAAGACCGATAATATGGATTATGAAAATGCTTACCATTACCACAGCAAAGAAGCGATGAATATAACCGGCGGATTCAAAACCACCGAAGAGGTGAGACAGGATAGCAGCCCAACCGGTATAGGAAAATTTTAATGTCATGCCGGTAAGAGCGAGGCTTATAAAACTGACAATCATCAAAATATGCAGAACGCGGTTTAATCTAGTAAACCTTTGGAACTGCATTTTGACTTTCACTTTTGAATTTTCGTTATAAGAATCCATTTTTTATATCAACAATTTTTTACTGAATTATTCAATTTTTTCATCACTGATTTGGTCATCCTTTTTTTCTTCAGAGTCGGAGTTTTCGGATAAAATTTTCTTTAGCTCTTTTCTATATTGAAGAGAGCGGGGAAGCCAAAGCAAAGTATGTATACCAGCGATAAAGAATGTGCCTACTAAGAGCCCGGTCATACTCCAGAAGGTCCAGAACATAATCGGGTATTTAACCGGCTCGTGATGGGTAGCGTGAGTAAAGTAACCAGCAAATTGTCTAGTGGCGCCCTCATGGCATTTTTTACAAGTTTGAACTTTATTTTGAAAGCTTAAATGTGATTTTGGGTTTTCGACCGGCAATATATCATGAGAGCCATGGCAATCCCAGCATTTAGCAGTTTTGGAATAACCCAAGCGGGAGACCTGACCATGATAGGTTTCGAAATAAGACGCAGCATATTGTTTATGACAATTGCCGCATATAGTCATAATTTCTAATCTAAAGCCGGTAGCATCGGTTCTAGTAATTTGATGAGCACTATGGCAATCATTACAAACAGGAAGTTTCTTGTTGGTTTTAGTAATATTCAGGGAATGGACACTATTTTCAAGTTGTTTTTCAATACCATAATGGCATTTCCCGCAAGTTGCGGCGATATTTTTTCTATTAACACTTGAATTAGGATCGGAGTGGGGAAGTTCCATGTGAGCAGTATGGCAATCAGTGCATGTTGCAGTAATTGTTAAACCGCTTTTCATTAAACCTTTACCGTGAATACTTTCAGTATAATTTGCAATAATATTATGTTCAGTACCGTGATATCTAACAGCAGCTTTTTCTCCGGTTCTATGGCAAGTGCCGCAAAGGTTCGGAATATTAGTCGGAAAGGTTTGGGAAGCCGGATTAACTTTTGCCAATACTTCATGTGAACCATGGCAATCTTCACAAGTCGGGGCATTGGGGTCCTGTTTGGCAAAAAGCTGACCGTGAATACTTTTTGAATATTGGTCACCTTCATCAGCGTGGCAGATAGAGCAATCAACCTTAGGGGATATTCCCGTGCACGGGCGCATTAAAGACGGATTAACAGTGTTATGGCATTGGCTGCAAGAAATATTTACATGTACAGAATTTTGCAGCTTAGCGGCATCCACAAACATTGAACGACCGTCGCCGGATTTTAGGTTAGTTCTTCCATGACAGCTTAAGCAATCCTGATTAGCAACACTTTCTTTATACAGAACATCTTTTATTTTATGCGGCACATGACAGTCTGTGCATACTGGCAGAGTATTAGGAGCCTGTTCCCAAAGTTTACCTTTAATAATTTTTCTATGAACCACTTCAATTTCCTGATGGCACTTAGTACAAGTGGCGGAGATATTTTTTCTAGAAATTGTTGACTGGGGATCTGTCGGCGGAAGAATTTTATGATCAGAATGGCACGATGCACAATTGGCAGCAACGGAGAGACCTTTTTGCAGCAGACCTACACCGTGAATACTTTCCGTATAATTTTCTAAAATATGATTCTGCGGGATATGTCTTTGGATCTGGACTTTAGTACCTTCCCGATGGCAGGAGCCGCAAACAAAGGGAATTTTAATAGGAGCAACAGCGGAGCGAATATCTTTAACCGGAAGAATTTCATGCGAGCCATGGCAGTTTTGGCAGCGCGGAGCCAGGGGATCGCCTTTGGCGACAGCTTTGCCGTGAATACCTTCTGAATATAATTTTTGTGCGTCATCATGGCAAGGGACGCATTGTGCAGGAGCTACATTAGTTTTGTGGGGAAAATCCGAATTAACCAGATCAGCATGACAATCCGTGCATTGATTACCATTATGAACTGAGGCAGCCAGTTTTTTCTCGTCGATATATACAGAAAACGTATGCCCATTAATTTTGCCGGTAATAGTTTTATCACTATGACAAGTCATGCAATCGCTGTTAGATTGAGCATATAAATTTATGCTATTAAACAGCCATACAGGTATAATTAAAAATAAATAAAATAATTTGTATAACCTCATATCGGCATTTCTATTTGCTGTTATTTTCTTCATCCTCTGATTTCTGATCATTTAATCTTTCTAATTCAGCCGGATGTTCATCTTCCATTTCTTCCTCAGTAAGGTGACCGGTAATCCAGGAAAGGTTCATCGGGTAAATATCCGGGCTAAAGATAACGAAGTAAAAGTGCCAGACTATTATAGCTAAAGTAGCAAGCCAAGCTTCATAATAATGGATAGTACGGGCGATATCCCAGCCGAGCAGAGAGAACCATCCGATAAATAGGGTATAATAGAACCACATAATCAGACCAGTAGCTGACATGACGATAGTGCCCCATATCAGTGCCCAATATTCAGCTTTTTCGACATAGCTAAAACGGTCAAGTTTAGGTTTTGTTTTAGATAAGCCCAAATTGAATTTAGCAACACCGACAGCATCGAAAAAGTCCTGTCTTTTAGGAAGAAGATCTTTTACAAGCTGTCTACCTCTAGCAGTAAAAAGGATATAATAGAGATGATATAAGCTTACAATGATCATAATAACAGCTGCGATTCGGTGAAGAATGCCTCTATAAGTAAAAGTATTTTCACTCAAGCTTCTAATGTGAGAAACCCACCATGTATTCGGGAACTGCAGCATGAAACCAGTAATAACCAAAACAATAAAGCTAATACTCAGGAGGATATGCTGGATTCGTTCGTTAAGAGTCATTCTTAAGTAAAGTGAGTGACCAGGTCTTTCATGAATAAGCATTCCCATTTGTTTCAGTTTTTTAATTCTTGCTTTCTTTATAAAATCTAAAATATTGTGCAGAAGCATTGCGCCAATAACCGAGAGGATCATTGCGATATAAATTGCCGCAATCCAATAAAGGATAGGTTCACTTTTTTGATTGGCAGTAGAAGCGTGAATATTTCCGCCGGAAAATTTTTCATTAGCGCCGGGATGGCATCTACCGCAGGTTTTAGAAAGGTTACCTTTAAATACGCTTGATCTTGGATCAGAAGGAGGCAAGACGTTATGAGCGGTATGGCAGCTTGCGCAATTAGCTACGATAGTAGCGCCGCCCTGCATAGCCAGACCATGATAACTATCTTTAAAAGTACTCCATCGATTAGGATTCAGTCCATACTTTGCAGAAAGAGCAACAGAGGAATGGCATTTGGAGCAAATTTCCTGAGAAACATTAGCATAAGCAGTCGGAGAGGACGGGTTATTCGGATTTAGAATATTATGTTCGCCATGGCAAGTAACACAGACAGGCGCATCCAGATTTCCTTTTTGAAGGACTGCGACACCATGTACACTTTGTATATATTCTGCAGAAATTTCGCTATGGCAATGACCGCAAGTATTCGGGACATTAAACCTATTAACAGTTGAAGTAGGATCGCTAGCAGGTTTAACTTTATGAGCAGTATGGCAGCTAACGCAATTAGCCGCTTTTCCATTACCGCCGAGCAAAGCCTTACCATGAACGCTTTGTTCGTATGAATTAATAAATCCGGCAGAAGGAGATGTTCTAGATCTAATTTCCTGATTATCCAGATGGCAGGAGATGCATAATTTTTCCTGAGCTATTTTAATTTCGGTACTATCTTTTAATGAACTAGCGGAAACAATAGGGTTCATGTGGCAAGTATAGCAATTTGGTGCGCCTTTAATACCTTCTCTAAGACCATTTGCGTGGGCAGATGTTGCGAATTCCGCTTTCTTATCTTTATGGCAGCTTCCGCAGGCGTTCACCATATTTGTAATATAAAATTTTGAGCCGGGAACTTTTGGTGAAATAATATCATGAGTTCCATGACAGCCTTTACAATTTAAATCAGGTTTATCACTCAGACCGCTCGCTCGCATCATTTGCGGATGGAAAGGGTGTAATACTGCGGCGTCTTTATGACACGATTTACAATCTATAGGTTGAATATCTTTTTTGTGAGGGTCGTTATCGGGATTAAAACCTACGTGGCATGAAATACATTGCAGCTTTTGATGCGCAGAATGTGCTAAAACCTTAGCATCAACAAAAAGTGAAACTACTTTTCCCTGTTTTTTCATTGTTAACGTACTGTCACTATGGCAAGTGAGGCAATCGTCATTTGTTTGTGCGCTAAGTTTATTTACCGTTAATAAAAATAATAAGGAAAGAATTAGTAAAGTCAGAACACCATTAAAATTTACTTGTCCATATTTAGATTGGGATTTTTTATTTTTACTTACTAATTTTGAACTGAAGACCAACATAATTGCCTGCTTAATTTTTCTGTATTTTTTTTCTATTATTTTTATATAGTAAACGCAAACCCGAACAATGCAACAATCGTTACAACAAAAAGCAAATATAAAATTACGTTTTTCATCATTACCTCTCGCTATTACTTATTATTATATTTTGTCACAAAATATTTATATACGTCTGGAAATCGTTTTTCTAAATGTAACCCTGCATAAACAAAGAATATGCCGTAAATGACATCAAAAAGAATTCATAAGTATTAGAAAATGATTGTCTAATAACCATCAATGAGAATAGAGTTTTATTATCATTCTCATTGATGGGAAAAGGTTTGTAAAATTGTTGGAATTCATAACACTTTAATAGGTGGGCTAGGTTTCTTAAATGGGATTTCTCCCTCCGCCTGCCGGTAGAGTCTGTTGCACAAATCCAAAATGTCATTTCGACTCCCGTAATCGGGATAAACTCCGGAAGAAATCCCATGTATAGCCTAAGTACACAAATTGAACGTGGGATATCTCAGTCGCAAGCTCCTTCGATATGACATCTGGAAGTTGTGCAACAGACTCGGTAGACAGGGACGAAATGACATTTTGGATTTGTGCAACAGCCTCGGCAGTCGGGTATTATATAGGTTGCGTAACATGAGTATTTAACCAACTTTTGATAATTGTCTTTTCTTCTTCATTTGATAAGAGGTGAAAAAATTCATTATTTTGTTGACAGTAACGATAATCTTTTTCCCATGAGGATATATTTCTTGCTGTTACTTTAATCGATTCGATAATGAATTCCAATTCTTCGTTCGTAGTTGTAGGATGAATTGACATTCTTACCCATCCGGGTTTTTCAGAAAGATCGCCTTCGTTTATTTTCTCGGTGATATGTTTGGATTGATCCGGGCTGACGTGCAAAAGGTAATGCCCGTAAGTTCCTGCGCAAGAACAGCCGCCTCGCATTTGAATTCCGAATCTGTCATTCAAAATTTTTACTAATAAATTATAATGGATTTTGTCGACATAAAAAGAAATTGCGCCAAGCCTGTCTTCAATATTATCAGCCAGAATATGAAGTCCCGGGATTTTCCTTAAACCGTAAATTGCTGTCTTAACTAAATATTTTTCTCTTTCCTCCATCTTCTCAACGTTCATTTCCTCTTTTAATTTTACGCAAAGCGCAGCTTTTATAGTTTGAAGAAAAGCCGGAGTTCCGCCGTCTTCACGAAGTTCGATATTTGATACGAATTTATGTTGCCCCCATGGGTTTGTCCAATCTACTGTACCGCCGCCGGGATTATCAGGTACGAGGTTCTTATAAAGATGTGAATCAAATATTAAAACCCCCGGCGTTCCGGGTCCGCCTAAAAATTTATGAGGTGAGAAGAATATTGCATCTAACTTTTCTAAAGGATCAGCCGGATGCATATCAATATTTACATACGGCGCGGAACATGCAAAATCAATAAAGCAAAAGCCGCCGTTCTCGTGCATCATTTTTGCCATTTTATGATAAGGAGTTTCGATACCGGTTACATTAGAGCAAGCAGTAAAAGCGCCAATCTTCAATTTCCGGTTTTGATATTTATTAAGTTGTGTCTCAAAATCATTTAAGTCGATTAGTCCTTCGGAGTCCGGTTGGATACAAATAACATCGGCTATTGTTTCCAACCACGAGGTATGATTTGAATGATGTTCCATGTGTGTTACAAAAACAACGGGAGTTAATTCAACAGGTAGATTAAGGTACGCCTTTAATTGTTCCGGCACCTTTAGCCCCAAAATCCTTTGGAATTTATTTATCATCGCAGTCATTCCGGAACCGGCTGTAATAATAACATCATCTTTGCCGGCGTGTACATGGTCTTTAATTATTTCATGAGCTGCTTGATAAGCGACCGTCATAGTTGTGCCGGTAATGCTTGCTTCGGAATGCGTATTGCCGACGTAGGGTCCAAAAGTGTCTACAATTTTCTTTTCAATCGGAGCGTAAAGCCTTCCGCTTGCTATCCAGTCAGCATAGATAATTTTTTTCTCACCGTAAGGAGTTAAAAAGGTTTGATCAATACCGATAATATTTTTTCTGAATTGGTCGAAATATTCTTCTAAATCTTGCATAAAGGATTTCGTAAAAAATTATGCACAATTGCGTGACTTTATTGCCGCTAAACTATGAATTTTTTTCTTTTAAAGAAACAAGAATTTATTTTGGGTTTACACCATATATACTTCACCTACTTTTTAGTTAGGACAATTTTTTTGAATTATTGTCTTTCGGATTTGAATATGTGTGTCCTATTCGTTTATAGTGGAGTAGTGGGAAATTCCTAAACCTTCTATTATTTAGAGGTATCCTACATTAGGCATATTGATGAGCATACTCATTGAGTCTAATCTCAAGTTCGAGTAAATCTTCTATTATTTTCTGTCGGGATTTCTCGGTTTCTTCTAAAATTTCCGGTATAATCTTTTTATAATAGTTAATCCCATCTTTCAAATTAGAATAGAATGTATTTAAAAATTCCTCAGCTTGGGCTGAAATAGGGTCCAAATTTTCATCTATTTTTTTCACCAAAAAATTTATGTACAAGCTAAGCTCTTTTATAAACATGTTTGGTCTATTGGGGTTGGTAATAAGGTTTATTCTTCCGTAAATATGATCAACCATTTCATTTAAAGTTGCAATCTTTGAATAATATGCAAGATTCGGTCCCGGGCATACAGAGACAGCTTTACTAATTTTTGGGGTATCAATATTATTTAC
>JAKBMG010000133.1 GCA_021831685.1 Bacteroidota bacterium
TTTGAAAGACCATCGCTATATTTCTGTCCTTCGGTGAGATATCATTAACTTTTTTATCCTCGATAAATAATTCGCCGGAAGTTATTTCTTCTAATCCGGCTATCATTCTCAAAATTGTAGATTTCCCGCAGCCCGACGGACCTACCAAAACTACAAACTCCTTGTCATCTACTTCAAAGTTAATATCTTTTACTGCATAGTTCCCGCTTTCATACGACTTTGATATATTTTTTAATTGAACTTTTGACATATTATTCCTATGAAAACTATAAATGATTACTTTTTTACTTGAATTATTGTCTTTCTAATTGAAGCGGATAATTGAGATACATAAAAATATCATGGTAATAACCCGGACTTTTTCATTAAATAAATATTAAACCAATTAGCAAATAATGGTTCAAAAGGTACGGCATAAATCCTACCTCCAAAGCCCATCATACGGAATGCCATCATGTTAATTTGCATAACCGGAATTGAATTTAACATATCTTGATTAATTTTAACGCCGTATTTCAAAGCCAAATCAGCAACGTAATATTGCAGCTTGCTATCCATTATCCTAGTACGTAAAATATTTTTTATATCATTTTTGATCTCATCAAATCTTTTATCTTTTACTTTCTTCACTTCTCTCTTTCCAATTAATTTAATCAGCGAATAACCTTCCGGAGTTTTAATCGGGCCATATACTTCACCTACTTTCAAATTAGCTGCCACTCTTCCGAGCTCACCGTGTTCCGTAATTGGGAAAAACCCAAACTCACCGCCTTTATCCTTTAATGAATCCCTCATTGTGTATTTGGTTGCGAGTTCCCTAAAATCTGTACCTTTTTTTAGTTCCATTAATACTTTACTAATTACATCCAAATTGTCGGATAAAATCTCCAAAATATTTACTTCTTCTGAAGAATTTATCAGATCATAATTTTTTGTATAAAAATCATAAGCCTGTTCATCGCTAACCGAAGCTGAGTCATAAAATTTTTTTCTCATTGCATTTGATAAATAAAAATCCTCCCATGTCTTCAATTCTTTTTTAACATCCGGCAGATTTTGAAGGCTACGTTTATAACCTTCACGTGCCAATAGCTCGCTTTGTATATAATTTTTAACATAAGAATTAAATTGTGTACCGATTGTATTGTAGTCAATTGAGTCTACGCGGAAACCGTTATCCTGAAATTGAGTTAAAAACTCTTTCACAGTTTCGGGAGCATCTTTAAACTTTATAAAAATTGAATCTAACTTACTGCCAAGCGATACTTCTATTTTCTTAAAATCAGATTCGGTCAATACCGCAGTTTTTGTTTTCGGCTGGGGAACAATAGATTTTTTTTCATCAAAGACAATAAATATTTTATTTAATATTTCATCAAATAGAGTCCGGTCGACATCTACTTTTAAGTTAGTAAAGAATTTCAAATAAAATTTATATTGAAGTTTTTTTATTTCTCTATCCTCTACTATAGTATGAACTTTACTTAGCAGATCAATTCTATCGGGTCCTGATACTTCTAAGATATCGGAAAGTTTAAATATATACCACTTATTTGCAATTTGGATAGGTTGAGTAAACTGACCAAGTTGTAATGCATACAGTGTATCTTCAAGGAACTCCGGTAGCATTCCGAATTTTACAGAATCAAAAACAGCTTGATCTTCACTATCTTCCGGTCTTAGGACTAAAAGAGAATCGAATGACGCACCGCCTTTTAACTCATTATAAATTAGTCTTATTCCATTTTCATCATCATCATTTATAAAATTAACACGCAGTATTTTAAGAAAACGGTTTTCACCCTCCAAAATTTTTTCCTGGGGTATTTTCAGCTTATCTTTTATTTCGATTTTATAATAGGCGTCCCTAACGTACATTCTTTCGAAATAGCTCATAATGTCTTTAATCTCTTGAGTTGTGTCGATATGAAGTTCTCTTGCATTTTGAGCGAGCAATTTCTCAGCAATTAAAGTATATAAATATTCCTTCTTAACAAGCGCAGTATCGAGCGAATTTGAGGTCCTCGGATGAGGACTAAGTTCATACCTATTTTTAAATTCACTTTCAGTAATGATTTCATTACCTGCTTTAGCCAATTGTTTATCAACTGACTGCGCTACTATTAATACATTAAAAATAACAGAGATGGAAAGGAGCAATATTGTTTTTTTCATTTTATTTTATAAGTATTTAACCGACTTTTATTTTAGATTAATTATGATAAGCTTTAAGTTTACTTAACATTTGCTGTATTTCTTTATTCGACATAAACAATTTCCAAATTAAACCCGTTCTGTAATTTTCAATCATTACAACTATGGGCGATTGGTCAAGCCCCATAAAAATATTTGCATACCAATTTTGAGTAAGATTAAATGCATCCCGGAATCCGTAAATACCCCAAAGTTTATCGCCCAAATTATAATAAAAATATTTTAATGCTTTCATTGATTCAACCGGAGTATAAGGGAATGAAGCCAGCGCACCTGTAGGAGTAATCGTTCCGTTATCTTTTTTGAGCGATGGATCGTGTGCATCGTAACCCCATGGATCATCGCTTGCAGTCAATCCCCAGCAGCTATCGCTGTAGCCAACAAAGCCGCCGGGATTATCTTCACAGTATGCGTGATTGATGAGAGCAATGTTTCTATTATTTTCAAAATAGTTTGTGTACTTATCGGTAAGCGCATGAGGATCAAAACCCATAAAAGAATAATGAGTGAAAAACAGCGGACCCCCCGTGCCTTCACCGGCATTTAGCTTAATTCTATAATAAGAATTACCGTTACTATAATGATCGCCTTGCATCGTCTTAGACCAGTTTTGTCTGTATTCAATAGCGGTATCACTTTGGCTTGCCCAGCCGTTATAATAAAGTGATGCGGGAACCGGATGAGTCGGAGAGCTTATCGCAAGCAAATATGCGATCATCGTTTCGTTCCAGCCAACCAATGGATGACTTATTTTCCAGCCGTAATCCGGCGACCAATGCCAGTAAAGGAAGTTGCCTTGCTTCTCTCCTCTATACCAATTCCAATCGACTTCTTCCCAAAGTTTTGTAATTATAGAAAAGATTTCTTTTTCCGAATCAACATTTCTGTTGAAATATTGCCGGGCTGATAGTAAACCTTCCATCAAAAAAGAAGTTTCAACTAGATCACCGCCATCATCATATTTACCAAACAGCGGAATTACTTTTCCCGTTCTGCCGTCCATAAAATGCGGAAACACTCCGTGAAATCTATCAGCCTTTTCTAAAAACTTAACTATCTTCAGCATTCTTTCAACGCCCTGTGCACGGGTTATAAAACCTCTTTCTATTCCGACAAGCATTGCCATTATTCCAAAACCGGAAGCGCCTGTTGCAACCAGGTTTTTATCGCCGGGAATACTTTCCAGAGCTAACCCCGCAACCGGATGAGCGCCCTCCCAGAAATATCTAAAGCAGGCTTCCTGCACCATTGAAAGAAGCTCTTCATCGGACATTTTAGATGTTGCTGCTTTTACAACTTCTGAAAAACCGGATTCTTTTCCATCATATCTTACTTCCGATATTTTATAAAAAGCGGTGTCATCTTCTTTACCTAAGAAATCGGAAAACCTATTGTAACCGGGATTTTGCAGTGCGATCTTCTTAAAATTAATTCCATCAAGCGATCTGTAAATAGCAATTCCTAAAATATCTTTGTTGATCTCTGCCTTCCAGGAAAGATCGACATGTCTTGCATAACCTTTTGCTTTTAAGCCGGACGGGATTTTTGGCTCTTCCTTTTTTCCGGAATCCCACACAGTAGCGGATCGTGTCTCTTCGGGAGAAGTTTCGTTATATACTAAAATCTCATCAATAAATAATGTATGCACTTCGTTATCATCTATGCTTTGTGAGAATGTTATTGATTTTATTTTTTTTAGATCGATAGGTTTGGTTGAATTTCCAAATTTATCAAATGGAATGTTAATTGTCGTCCATTCATTTGCCGGAATAAATTTTACAACTTTGTTTAACCTGAGCGGTTGAGTTGAAGCGCCGGTTAAGTTTTGAATTGATATGCTTGGCAAAACCTCACCGGGAATTTCTTTATATGAAAAAAATTTCATCTTTAATGTATCGCCGGTAAAAGAAATATCTCTTCCCCTCCATCTATCCGCATTTATCTTCATGTACCAATCTCCGCCCGTGCGCGATATCCATTTTAGCTTTAAACAATTTGGAGGAGTAAAAGAGATTTTATTTTCAACCGGAATTTTACCGCGGATAGTTTCAAGCTCACCCGGTTTTATAACTTCTCCGGCGCTATAATAATAAGCCGTATCTGTCAAACTATTATCAAAAAAAACATGATTATCGTATGACGACTGCGGTAGAGATATATTCATCATTAAAAATGAAACAAACAGTAAGTTGATAATTTTCATAAATATTATCTCTTCTTTATTAAAAGTTGTCTTTGTATTTTTTTCTAATGATAATTCTTATTCTTCCACGTAAAAATAATCAGACAAAGCGGCGTTAGAATTTCCGCCTATCATTATTTGAAACTTACCGGGTTTAATTACTTTCTTCATGTCGATGTTATAGAACTTTAACATTGCCGGAGTAATAGAAAACGTAACTGTTTTTTCTTCACCGGGATTAAGATAGATTCTTTTGAAACCCTTTAATTCTTTTACAGGGCGGCTTACGCTTGCAACTAAATCTCTTAAATAAAGCTGAACTATTTCTTCACCCGCGGCTTTGCCGGTATTCATCACTTTAACAGACACGGAAGTTGTATCTCCAATTTTAATTTTGTTTTCAGAAATTTTTATCGAATCGTACTTAAAAGTTGTGTAGCTTAAGCCGTAGCCAAAAGGAAAAAACGGAGTATTTGGCGAGTCTAAATATTTGCTGGTGTACTTGTTGTTTTCCTGAAAAGGTCTGCCAGTATTAAGATGATTATAGTAGACCGGAATTTGCCCGGTCGATCTCGGGAAAGATACGGATAATTTTCCGGATGGATTATAATTTCCGAATAATACATTAGCAATCGCATTTCCCGTTTGATCGCCTAAGAACCAGCATTCAAGCACCGATGGAATATTTTCGGCGATCCAATTTATGGTTAACGGTCTCCCGTTCATCAAAACAACAACTACCGGTTTACCAACCTTAAATATTGTTTCGGCAAGCTTTTCTTGAAAACCCGGAAGGTCGATATTAGTCCGGCTGGCAGCCTCTCCGCTCATACCGGCTGATTCGCCCAAAATTAGAATTACAACATCGGATTCACCGGCAACTTTCACAGCATTATCAAATTCTTTTTTGTCGCCGCCGATTATTTCGCAACCTTTAATGTATTTTATCTTTGTTGAAGCCGGAACTAAATTTTTAATACCTTGAAGCACAGTAACTACATTTTCCGGCACTGGCATGCATGCCCATGGTCCCAAAGGATCATAATGATCATCTGCCAGCGGACCAATAACTGCGATGCTTTTTATGTCCTTCTTTAACGGAAGAATATTTTTTTTATTCTTTAATAAGACAATAGATTCTTCCGCCAGGCGAAGAGCAACGCTGTTTTTGTATGAAGAAGCAAGTGAATTGTTTCTAAAATACGAAGTATCAACATAAGGATGTTCAAACAATCCGAGACGGTATTTAACACGCAATATTCTTCTTACAGATGCATCAATAACTTTTATGGATAATTTTTTTTCATCGATCAACTTCGAAAGGTTTGGTTCATAAACATAACCTTCTATTGTATCGCCAACCATGTCCATATCAACGCCTGCAGTTATGGCTTTTAGTGCAGCCTGCGCTTTATTGCCGGCGATTCCATGGTTGATTAATTCGCCAATCGAATTATAATCGCTGACAACAAATCCGTTAAAGCGCCAGGAGTTTTTCAAAATATCGGTTATGGTATAATGATTAGCAGAAGCGGGAACTCCGTTAAGCGAATTAAAAGCGCTCATAATTGTTACGACTCCTGCATCAACAGCGGCTTTGAACGGCGGTAAATAAATTTCTTTCAATGTACGGTCGGAAATATCAACAGTGTTGTAATCTCTCCCTCCTTCCGCCGCACCGTAAGCAACAAAGTGTTTTGCACAAGCTGCAATTGTGTTTTTATCGCTTAAATTTTTCCCCTGGAAACCTTCAACCAAAGCTATAGCCATTGCACTGCCAAGGTAAGGATCTTCGCCCGCGCCTTCGGCAATTCTTCCCCATCGCGGATCCCTGGCAATATCCACCATCGGCGCAAAAGTCCAGTTTGTACCTTCGGATGCAGCTTCAAAAGCGGCAATACCGGCAGACGACTTAACCAATTCAGTATCCCAGCTGCATGAAGCCGCCAGCGGTATTGGGAATGTTGTTTTGTATCCGTGAATGACGTCGTTCCCAAAAATGATCGGGATTTTTAACCGCGATTTTTCCATAGCAATTTTTTGAATCCGGTTAATTTCAGCCGCACCCTTTACGCCCAAAAATGAACCGACCTTTCCTTCTTCAACCAATTCGTCCCTCTGCTTATTCGTTCCGGCAAATTGATTAAGCTGTCCGATTTTTTCTTCCAGCGTCATCCTGGATAATAAAGAATCGATCTTTGATTCGATTTGGTTTGTTTGAGCGAAAGAGCCTTCGACAAAACAAATTGTAAAGAGAACACAAAAATATTTTATAAGAAATATTTTCGTAACGAAGGTAAATTTATTATTCATAATTTGACAAAAATTAATTCGGTTAAAAATTATCCTTTTATACTTCCCATCATTATCCCCTTCAAATAATGTTTTTGAAGAGCAATGAAAACCAAAAGAATTGGGAGAATAGTAACAACGGAACCCGCCATCATCAATTCGGTATCCTGGTTATGTTCACCCATCAGGTTTGCTAAAGCCACCGGCAGAGTGTACATGGAATCGTTCGTCATTACGATTAATGGCCAAAGGAAATCATTCCACGTTCCCATAAAAGTAAAAATTGCAAGCGTAATAAGAATCGGTTTAGCAAGCGGAAGAATAAGAGTAAAGTAAATCTGAAAGTCGGATGCACCGTCAAGCTTTGCAGCTTCAATTAAACTATCGGGAATAGCAAGTAAATACTGCCTGATCAAAAATATACCAAAAACACTTGCCATGCCTGGAATTATCACGGCAAAATATGAGTTTATAAGTCCCATCTCTTTAAGCATCAAAAAGAGAGGCAGCATTGTTACCTGCGCAGGCACTATCATAAAACTTAACAATAACTTGAACAGACTTTTTTGTCCGGAGAATTTGTACTTTGCAAAAGCATAGCCCGCCATTGAATTAACAAATAAAGAAACAATGGTTACGCTTACAGATAATATCAAACTGTTAAGGAGATATTTAGCGACGTTTAACCGGGCGAATAAATTTTTGTACTGAACAAGCGTAAACTTATCCGGAAAAAATTTTGGCGGATAAACATTTGATTGCCCTGTAGCCATAAACGATGTCGAGATCATCCAGACGAAGGGAAGCAAGCATAAAATTGCCGCTGTTATTAGGATTATATATAAAATAATTTTTTTCAAAGCGCTGTCTCTTTTTGAACTTTAAGTTGAATAAGACTTACAATCAGAATTATAAAAAATAAAATAAACGCCAGCGCCGAGGAATAGCCCATATTCCACCATCTGAAACCTTCCTGGTACATATAAAGCACAATACTCAAAGTACTGTTAAGAGGTCCGCCCTGGGTCATTACATAAGGCTCTGCGAATAATTGGAAGTAGCCGATCATCGTAATTATTGTAATGAACAAAGTGGTAGGTGCAAGCATTGGCAAAGTAATATTTTTGAACTGCTGCCAGGCTGAAGCGCCTTCAATGCTTGCGGCTTCGTATAAATCTTCCGGAATGTTTTGCAACCCGGCAATAAATATTATCATGTTATAACCGAAATTTTTCCACACAGCCATAAAGATGATAGCCGGCATTGCCCAATTTGGGTCGCCTAACCAGTCAATCCCTTTTATACCAATGAAACCGAGTAGATAATTTAGTATTCCGAATTTAGGATGATATATGAACCGCCATAAAACCGAAACGGCAACCAAAGTTGTAACCACCGGCATGAAGTAAACAAGCCTGAAAAAACCTTTGTACTTTACAAGCTTAGAGTTTAGCAATATTGCCGCACCCAGCGATACCGCGATAGAAAGCGGACCTCCGGCAATTACAAAGTAAAAAGTATTTTTCAACGCCTGCCAAAAAAGAGGATCGTTTAATATTTGCAAATAATTTTTAAAGCCGACAAATTGCACATACCGGAAATTGCCAAGCGAATAAATATCGAAATCCGTAAAGCTCATTACAAATGCAGCCAGAACCGGAAGCAGAAAGAAGATAAATATTGCAAGCAACGCCGGTGTTAGGAAAAAGTATGCAGCCGATATTTTATTCTTGTTATTCAATTCATTATGCTTTTATTATTAATTCACGTTCACAAACTTAACCCTTTGGAGCAATGGAATGCCTGTCTGCCGCCAGGCAGGTTGGGATAATGGAGTCCAATCCAATATTCCATTACTCCACAATTCCATTATTCCAAACGTAGTAGATTGAGTGTGGTAAATCATCTTCTGCTTAATATCCATCTTCTTTTTTCAAGGATTATGTCAACATCATGATCTAAATTTTTTAACGCTTCGTCAATCGTCATTTTATTTCTTGCTGCATATTCAGCGTACTGCTGAACTTTTGAAGAAACGATTTGTTCCCACTCCGGGACTTTTGGAGTAGGTACAACATTTTGTAGCTGTTCATAAAAAGCGTTGAGATATTTATCGTCTTTAAGCGATGAATCGTCCCACGCATTTTTTACCGCCGGTAAATCCGAGGATAAATTATAAAATTCGGTCTGGCTTTTTCTTGATGAAAGAAATTCAATTAATTTCCAGGCTGCATTTTTATTCTTAGAAAGTTTGAACATTACAAAGCTTGAGCCGCCGGCTAATGATTTACCGGGATAAACTGAGTCGTATGACGGAAGAGGCGCGGTCATCCATTTATTCTGAATATCTTCCGGCAGGCGTTTCTTAAACTCAGTTACATTCCAGGGACCGGTGATGTACATCGAAAAAAATCCCTGGGCAAAAGCCTGATAAATGTTTGATACCTGCGTCATATCAATCGGAGCTAATCCTTCTTTATAAAAATTGATCAAATAGCTAAATGATTTTTTAAACTTCTCACCGCTAAAATTACCAAGCGTGTTATTATCCTTTAATATCGTAGAGCCTGCCTGTAAACCGAAAATAATAAAAGGCGCCCATTCGTTTGTGGGAAGAAAAATTGCGTATTTATTTTTCCGGTTTTCAATTTTTTTAATTTTTTCCGATAAATCAAAAAGCTCTTTCCACGTTTTGGGCGGCGAGGAATAACCTGCTTCCCTTAAAATATCTTTTCTGTAAAAGAGAACTCTTGTATCAACATACCACGGAATGCCGTATAAATGGTCGTCTATAATATTCGTCTGCCATATTCCCGGAAAATAATTCTGTTCCTTAATTTCATTAGACCTTTTAACCCATTTCCCAAGGTCTTCAAGGGAATTAAGAGCTACAAATTCGGGAATCCATGTGTTACCCAATTGCACAATATCCGGTGTAGTTTCACTTGCATAAGCGGTTATTAATTTTTCGTGCGCTGCCGTCCAAGGAATTGCCTGCACCTTAACTTTAATCCCGGGATTTTCTTTTTCGAATTCAGCCGTAAGCTTTTGAACATGCTCTGCTTCAGCGCCCATTGCCCAGAATTGGATAACCGTTTCTTGCTTATTCCCGCCTCCGCATCCAATAATAAATATAGCAGCTACGAGCGGAAATATTTTGGAACAAGAAAAATATATATTCGGAAACCAGGCTTTTAAATTCAATTTACCCGTGACTTTTAAATTAAAAATTATTTATTGTTTCTATTTTAGCATTATCATTTTTCTGTTATACATTTTACCTTCCGATGAAAGAGAATAAATGTAAACACCGGAGGGGACGACGACGCTATTATCATTCGTGCCGTTCCAGGTTACCATATTTTCGCCCGCAGGCAAAATACTATTTGTTAGATGTTTAACCACCTGTCCTAACATATTAAAAATTACCAACGAAATTTTCTGACTATGAGGCAGCTGAAATTTTATAGTTGTGCTTGGATTAAACGGATTGGGATAATTACCTTCTAAAACAAATTCTTTTGGAACTAAATTTTCTTTTTGAATACCTGTTATATCACTTACAAAACCGACAGAATCCAGCATTGTTTTTATTTCGGCATTTGCCATAAAATTATTCCACAGAAGCTGTGATCTGTAATTTTCAATCATATCAACGATTGGTCCTTCGTCAATTGCAAGGTAATTGTTATCATACCAGTTCTGCTGAACATTAAAAGCATCTCTAAACCCATAAGGACCCCAAAGCTTGCTGCCGTATTTAAAGTAGAAGTTTTTTAACGCTGCAATTGATTCGGTGGGAGTATAAGGCATTGCAGATAAAGCAGCAGTCGGAGCTATTGTTCCGTTATCGTTCTGGTTAGTAGGTTCATGAGCCAGATACCCTACAAGAGGATCGTCTGACGCTGTTAAGCCCCATGTATCGGCATCGTAACCGGCATAACCTTTAGGATTAGCAATACAATATGCACGATTAATAAGAGTTATATTTTGATTATTAACGAAGTAATTAGCAAATTTATCTTTCTTATTTCTCGGATCAAATCCTAAGAAAGAATAATGAGTAAAGAAAAGCGGACCGCCGTAATCCCACCCGACAAATATTTTATATCCGTAAAAAGATTTTCCGTTTACATAATTGGAACTGCTTGCCCAACCATCATAATACAACCTTGCAGGTATCGGATGTGTAGGTGATGCAATTGCCAATAAGTATGTAATCATCGTTTCATTCGGTCCAACCAAAGCAAAATTTATTTTAAATCCATAATCGGGCGACCAATGCCAATAAAGGAAATTACCGGTAGAATCTTGCATGTACCATTTCCAATCAACGTCTTGCCATAATTGGGTAATAAAGGTTCTAATAATATATTCGTTGGTGTTATTTTGATTAAAGAATTGACGTGCCGTTAGTAGTCCCTGCATCAAGAAAGCAGTCTCAACCAAATCACCTCCATCATCATACTGGCTGAAGGGAATAACTTTGCCTGTTTCACCATTCATCCAATGGGGGAAAGCGCCGTGGAACCTGTCAGCTTTATTAGCGAGGAAACTAAGAATTTCTATCATTCGTTGAACGGCTTGGTCTCTTGTAATAAATCCTCTTTGAACACCAACAAGCAGCGCCATTATTCCAAAACCAGTTCCCCCGGTTGTGACTGTATTGCCGGAATTAGTTCTTTCCCGTGCCATACCTGAAACAGGATGACCGTAATCCCAAAAATATCTAAAAGCGGCTTCCTCTACCATATCAAGCAGCAGACTGTCGTTCATCGCAAAAGTAGATGCAGAAACAGAATCACTCATCGGCGATTCATTCTGGCTTTGATCGAAAGCAGAAACACGGTAAGTTTCTTTAATTCCCTCTGTCCCGACAAAATCCGTAAAGATATGTTCATCAGGTGTAACGGTTCCTATAAGTTTAAAAGAATTGTTGTCGGATCGGTATACATTGTAGCCCGCCAAATCTATTTCCGTATTTGGAATCCATGAGATATTAATATGCATATCGTATCCTTTAGCAATTACTCCTGTTGGCATTGCCGGCGGAGTTGTATCGGCAGCAGTAGCCGCGATCATCTTTATATCATCCAGGTATAAAGTATGGGTCGAATCATCAGCTGCATCTTGCCCGAAGAAAATCGTTTTAATAATAGTAAGATTAACATTGTTAGGACCGGGAACGAAAACTTTTACCGGCACGCTAATCTTTGTCCAAATGTTAGCTTTTATACTTGGCGCATAAGGAGATAGTTGTATTGTAGGAGTATGCAGATTATTGTTATCTTCCAGGTAAAGCAAGGGAAGTTTTGTCGAATCAATTGGACTCGGAGAATAAACCCAAAAGATGAGGCTATCCACTTTGGTAACATCGTGCGTAGGCCAGGGAGTACCAACTTCTGCAACTGCAATTCCCCAATCGCCGCCGGCTTTCGATGACCAGCTTAACTTTAAGCTATTTGTACCTGAATGTTTATAATTTGTATCGACGGGAAATTTCTGACCGATTATTTGGAGATAACTTGGTGATTTATAAAACCCCCAGCTATAATCATACGAAGTATTGGTAGGACTATCTGTAAAAAAATTATACGTTTGCGCTTCTACCGGAATGCAGAGCAATAATGAAGCAACCAATGCGGTAATTATATTTTTCATATGAGTGTTCCTTAACTGATTTTTTTAATTCTAATTTTCTATTAGAATCGTTCTACAACTTCGATCTCGAAAGAACTTTCGGATATTGATTTTTTCTTTTTATTATTTAAAACTACTTTGAAGTTATGCTTACCCGGTTTTATTTCTTCCGGCAACATTAAATTAATATTTTCCAGTGAAAAAAATATTTTACTATCTGCCTCTAAGGTAATACCTGTTATCTTCTTATATTCTAATCCATCTATTAAGAACATCAAGCTGCACTTATCAAATTCTTTATGAAGATCGTTTATTAAAGATATATCTATCATAAGTTTTTTGCCGGGAAAATATCTGCTCTGTTTTAAGAATATGGAAACATAAACAGGCTTATACGACGATTTTAAAATCTCATAACCGGGTTTCTTTTCACCGTAGTAATCGATAACCGACCAGGTGATTGATGGCCAGCAATCGATAAACATAAACTGAAATATCCCGGTTATACCGTCATTTTTTTCCCGTCTGTAAAAATCTATTGCCGTCTTTAATAGACTGGCTTGATACTGTTGAGAATTCCCTATAAAAGAATCTAAAGAGTTTCCGGTTTCGATTTGAGCTACGTTGAATGTTTGATCGGTCTGAAAATTATGATACTCCCATGCCTTCCAATCCGGCGGAAATAATTTTTCACCAGGAATAATTTTTTTTAACGATTTTATATCCGGAAGCGCTTGCGCGCCGAATTCTGTAACAAGCGGTCCCATAGGTACGGCAATAAAATGTTCCTTCTTTCCCCAGTACCAGCCGTCGTAAGGATGCTCTTCGTAATTTGAGGCTCTTCGAACTATACGTGATGTATCTTCGGACAGCACTGCCTTTTCCAAAAAAGGATCAAGAGTTTTAATCTGCTCACCGGGTTCGTTATGACAGCACCAGAAAGCAATCGAAGAATGGTTGTAAAGATGGTTAACCATCTCTTTAATCTGCCTAATCGCATTTGCTTTAAATGATTCCGAAGTGTCGTAAGTCCATTGCAGGCTAAAATCCTGCCATACTAAGATTCCCTGCTTATCAAATTCCTCATAAAGTTCTTTTTTGTTTACGTGAGCGTGCACTCTAACAATATTTATATTCGCTTCTTTTATTAAAGAAACGATTTTTTTAATTTTTTCTTTTGTCAGATCGCTTAAAAATTGCGCGGGGATGATATTCGTCCCCCTAAGAAACAGCCGCTTACCGTTAATGAAAAATTGACTGCTCCCGTCTAAATTAAGACGGCGTATGCCAAAATTTTGTTCATATTGTTCAAAGCCTTCGGAAGAAATTATTAAGCGGTAAAGATTGGGTTTGCCTAAGTCCCAGCTCCACCACAATTGTGGATCAGTAATTACTATACGATGATTTATTTCACCTTTGCCGGCGCCAAATTGAAAAAACTTTTGGTAAACTTTTGTTTCGTTATCAGGCGAGGTGATCTTAAAATTAATTTTTATTTTTTCTGTACTGCTTTCCGCCGATAAATATTTAATCTTTATGGATACAGCCGCTTTATTTTTTGAAACGGTGAGAGCGGTATTAATTTTTACATTCTCAATGTAAATTTTATAACCGAAATGAAGTAAAACATCGTTCCAAATTCCGCCGGTGTTTTGGTCTTGTCCGAATTGCAAGCTTGTGCCGCCGGGTCTGCAGTCGTGATGATTAAATATCCCTTTTATAAGTTGCTTTCTATCCGGCCAAACTTTTCCGGGTAATTCATAAGGAGATGAAACCTTAACAGCAAGAACATTTTTGTTGAGAATATGACCGGTTACGTTAAAATAAAAAGGCGCAAAGTAGCCTTCATGTTTACCGAGATAATTCCAATTCAGCCAAACATCGGCGGTATAATCAACGCCCATGAATTTAAGGAGATTCAAATTATCTATTTCATCATCCGGCGGGTTAAAATATTTTACAAACCAAACAGCTCCGCTAAAGTTATGCAGGCCGCCAAGCTCCCAGTTCAAGGGCAGGCGCATCTTTTCAAGTTTAGAGTTTTTGATTAGCCGGCTGCGAACATCATCTACAGTTAAATTTTCCCCGGAATCTTTTACATAAAACCAATTGCCGTTAAGTGAAAGAATATTTTTTTCTTTACTTTTCATTTGGACTTAATCGAAGAGTATTTGTCGAAGAATAAGAGTCAATATTTTTTTCATCAATCTGTCCCATATATACATTAACATTGAAAATCCCTTTACCGGACGAAGGCTTAATAAGGTTACCTTTTATGGTAACTCCGTCAACCTCAATGCGCTTTATACCAGAGGAGACATGATTTTCATTGTAAACATTAATAATGTATACCGAGCCGCGAAATAATCTTTTTACTGAATATTGTTTCCATTCTTTCGGAATGCGTGGGTCAATTACCAAACCGCTTTTTTCCGCTCTTATTCCGAGTATCCAATCGACAATTACTTTTTGGAACCAGGCAGCCGAACCTGTGTACCAGGTCCATCCGCCTCTACCATAATGCGGCGAATCGGGACCGTCGATGTTGCCGGGAGTAACGTAAGGTTCAGCTTGATATTCTTCGGGATTCATACCGTTGTAAATAGGAGCTAATCGTTTGAATATTTCATACGGCAGTATTTCATCCTTCAATTCTGCGAATCCCCAGATTGCCCATGTTGCGGCATGCGTATAAACGCCGCCGTTCTCTCTTCTGCCTGCAGCATATCTTGAAAGATATCCGATGTATTTATCGGGTCTGGTATAAGCGGGATAAAGAAGCAGCGGTCCGTTTTTCTTCAACAAGAATTTTTTAAGCGATTCCATAGCTAATTTATTTTTATCCGGTTCTCCAATTTTACTTAAGACTGCCCACGTCTGAGCATTCAGATAAATTTTTCCTTCTTCACATTTGGAGCTGCCCAAAACTTCGCCGTTATCTTTAGTGGCTCTTGCAAACCATTCCCCGTCCCACGCATATTTTTGAAATGAAGCTTTTAATTCTCCGGCAGCCTTGTGAAATTTTTCAGATGAAGAAAAATCTTTTTTCTCATTACTTATGTCAACGAAGTGAACTAAGATGTAGTATAAGAATTCAGTCAGCCAGAAAGATTCACCTTTCATATCAAGACCGACTGCACTTAAACCGTCGTTCCAATCGCCTGCGCCGATAAGAGGTATTCCTCTTTCACTAAATCTTGAAAGAACTTTATCGATCGCTTTTAAACAATGAACATAGATAGATTCTTTAATATCCTTTTTGTCGTAATATTCTATTTCTTCATCAAAGAGAGAGTAGTTATTTGTTTCTTTTAGATAATGGATCATCAAGAAAGGCAGCCACAAAAGATCGTCAGTCATTTTTGTTTCAAGACCGGTATCTGAAATAGGATGCCACCAGTGCAAAACTGTTCCATCAGATTTTTGATGAGCTGCGTGAAGCTTAATTTGATTTTCCGTAACCTTAGGATCGATAGGCAAAAAGACGAGGCTATCCTGAAGTTGATCTCTAAATCCGTAAGCGCCGCTCTGCTGATAGTAGGCGGTTCTTCCCCACAGCCTTCCGGAAATTGCTTGATACCTTAACCATTTATTTACAAGCAAGTTCATTGCTTCATCAGGAGTTTCGACAACTAAAGTGTCTAAAATTTTATGCCATCTCTCTTTTACTATTTCGAATGCATTATCAATATTTGAGGGACTATGAAATTTTTTTAGAGCCTTCTTTATTTCTTCTTTGTTTTCGTTCAACCCTAAATAAAATGCAATCCCTTCCCTGCCGCCGGGTTTAATTTTAACGTCTACTTTTATGGTACCAATAGGATCCGACCAGCTACCGAGTTGACGGGTCAATTTTTCATTTGCAACGCCGTCTGGATTAATAAGGTCGCCATATCTTCCGATAAAATTTTCTTTGTCTCCCTCGTAACCTGTAATTTTTTGATTCGATGAAATGAAACCTTTAAATGGATAATCAATATTCCAATGACCGCGGTCGCCCAATGGAATTTCCCATAATCTTTTCCCGGCGACCATCGCATTAAGTTCTTCATCGAATTCAGTTTCAAGAAAAGTTTTATGGAATTCACGATGATGATCGGCAGAAGAACCAAGCGTCCACTCAAAGTAAGTATAAAAAGAAAGATCAACTTCCTCGTTAGTTGTGTTTTCAATTTTTACATCCCATATTTCCAAAGTTTCATCAAATGGGACAAACATTTTGAACGAGATATTTATTCCTTTAAAACCGGAATTGAAAATTGTATAGCCTAAGCCATGTATACATTCAAAATTTTCCAGCTCTTTTTTAACAGGTAAAAAAGTTGGACTCCAAACTTCTTTTGTTTTATTATTTTTTACGTAGAGATATTTTCCCCAATCATCTTTCACCAAATCCTGGTGCCATCTTGTGATCCTGTTAAATTCAGAATGCTCAGCCCAGCTAAAGCCGCCGCCGGCTTGAGAAATAACCAATCCGTATTTTCCATTTGAGATTACATTAACCCACGGTTTAGGCGTTCTATAATTTTTAATTATATATTCGTCCCCGGAGTCAGAAAAATAGCCGTATTCTGTTTCGAATTTTTTCATCAGAAGAATTTTCCTATAGTATAGTCGTTTAAATTTTTATCCAATAGGGATTACTTTGGAATTATTTGTGTCACACCTCTCCGCCGAGATAGGCGGAATGTTTTCTTCAATTTTACACTTTGCCTGCCGGAAGTGTGGCTCACCGCGCTATGTTTGATGAAGCAGAATTAAAACCCGAAAGAAGCAGTAATTCGGTGGACAGCGTTCAACCGCCCAAAATCAGCATAGGCATAATCAAATCTTAAAAGATTTTCATCTGTAATGTAATAAACAAAACCGATTCCGGCAGTAAGCCCCTCTTCACTATTTATTTTAAATAAGGACTTATAGCCGGCTCTAAGAAAGAATCTTTGCATAAATCCATACTCACAACCTAAATTAAGATACTCATTATAATCGCTCGGATCATTTGCGTCCACGCTCACGGTGAATTTGTTAATGTCGTTATCGATAAATTTCATAGACAATCCTACACGAAAAATCATTGGAAGGTTCCATGAGTCCATTTGAATAGATGCAAAGATATTGCTGCTGTTACCGTGTTGGGTTGGGTCAAAAGAATAATTAATGAAATTATCCCTTCCACTATATTGAATTTTAGAACCTACGTTTGAAATGCTCATCCCAAGATTTAATCCTTGAATGGGAGTGTTATACAAAACTCCAACATCGAAAGCCATTGCTGATGCAGACATGTGCCAAATACGCTCACCAATATATTTGCCGGTAAAACCAATGCTAAACATATCGGTAAGATTCAAACCATAACTCAAACCGATTGAAAAATCAGCGGCATTAAAATATTCGCCCGTTCCATCCGGAAACATTTCAGTTCTTACCGCCATATCTCCAACAGTTAGCGATGTATAACTGATACCAATCGCTTGTTGATCGCTTAATTTAAGAATGACGCCGGCAAAATCGTGATTTGTTCCTGCAAGCCAGAAAGTATGCGAAAACATAGCATCACTATTTTGAAGTCTAGCAATACCGGCAGGGTTCCAATACAAAGCTGAGGCATCATTAGCGACTGAAACAAAAGCGCCGCCCATTCCAATAGACTTTGCCCCTACTTCAATTTTCAGAAACTGTGCGGCGGTAGTCCCGGAAAAAACCTGAGAGAAACTTGTATCAAAGAAAACAAATAGGCTTATAACAATAAATAAAATTTTTCTGATCATTTTTTTGCCTTCATTTGATAATTGCAAATTTATCAATCTTAGTCCCAATTCCAGGTGCATCTACCTGATAGATATAAATTCCCGGCGCTATATCCATTCCTTCGTTAGAGGTTAAATCCCAAGGTTCCTGCCCGTCAAGTAAATTAGAATTATGATAGAGAGTTTTAACAAGGTCTCCGCTAATTGTATAGATTCTGATAGTTGCTACTTGCGGTAAGTGAATAAAATAAATTCTTCTTTCGCCGCGACCGGTTGATGTTAATCTCTGCGGTTCCCATCTTGCTGCACCAACATACGGATTGGGAACAACTGCAATTTTATTCATATCGTTTTTTGCTTTAGGAATATCTACCGTAGGAACTGATGTAGTAAATTTAAAGACGTCACCACTTTTGAACGGAGTATTAATTTTTAACTCTGCAACAGCTCCATTAGCAGGTAGTATTACCGTTTGATTAGGGGTTGGAACAAAAGTAAATTTCCAAATTTGTTTCCATAATGAACCGAACTGCTGCCAAACAATGATATAATCCCCGGCATTAATATTGCCATGAATATTGGAAGCGGTTGTGTCCCAAAAATAATATTTCACTTTTTGATTATTATATTTATCCCAAACCTGGAAGTTAGTTGCAGCCCGATAGCCATATAACCATGAAGAATCCGGCTGCCCTACTCTGATTTCATAGCTAACGGGATAATTTGCAGTGCCCGGAGGCGGTACATATAATTGCGTGCCCTGAATTAACAAATTTGAAGAACCGCTAACCCAGCCGGAATTTTCAGCATTATAACCGATAGAATCGTTAGTAACAGATAACCTAAACCCGTTAACTAATGGATTAGAATCAGAACCGTCTAAAAATTGAGAATCATTAATTAGGGTAGTAGTGTCGATGCCAGTAATAGATACTAAAGAATATATAATTGTATCGGGATGAATAGTATCGTTAAAATATACTTCATAAGATTGGTTGTTTACTTTTGTCGGATCGATAATATTTACCGAGACAAGACCGGTACCGAACCCTGAAATATGATTTATTCCATCCGGCAATTTTGCGTTAATATAACCTGCTACACTTACACCAGGCGTTACCACTGCCGTATTTTGGTCTACTTTTACATTACCTGCAAGGTCTCTTACAATAATTTTGGAGCACTCGGAAGGGAATAAGCCAATTGCTGCATTACCGGGAGAATAAGAAACAACTGCATAATAATATGTTTGACCATTCATAACACTAGTATCAACCCATGAATGCTGCAATCCTTTGTTGTCACCCATATAATAACTAACGCCCTGGTACGTTAGAGGAAAAAATCCTTGAACCGAATCGACAATATCAAATTGCGCTGCCGGTTTAGATAAGCTTAAATCGCCATAGCCATTCGTGATGGTATAGCTATCCAAAAATCCCGGGTCTGTGCTTTTATATATTTTATAGCCTTCAAAGTTTTTTGCGCGTAAAAACTGGTCATAAGAACTTTCAGCAGAATTGTCCCAATATAGGGTAACCTTATGATCACCCGGTACAACGGTAAGAACAGGTTTGCTAGGAGGACGGGCAAAATTATAGTTGTTGTTATAAATTCTTTGCACAACTTCTTTGGTGCGTTCGAGAGCGGCTAGGTCCTGTCCAAAGAGCAGCCCTAAAGAAAATCTTTCAGTAGCGCCTGACATAAGCGTAAATGGACCCGAACCGAATAAAAATGCTATATTACCATCTTGAAGACCTGTATCGAAATGATGATAAGACATCTTATCCCAAATTAAATCATCATTATAAAATGCTACACCAGAGCCGATATAAAAGCTATAAAACGCAGTCAATCCGATTTGGTCTGATTCACCCAAATCAGTTTTATCAATGCCTGGCTCGCCCGGTTCGCCGGTATCAATCAATCCATATTTATTAACTGGTCCAAGCGGCGCACCTGGAACGACGCCAGGTTTTTGCCAGCCTGAAGTAGGTTTGCCGTCGCCTTCACCAAAGTCTCCGGTTCCAGGAATACCATCTAAGCCAACATCGTCAGTTTTTGGATCCCAATCATGGTTTTCATCAATTCCATTCATTCTTGATTCATCTATTATTCCGTTTCCATTGTCATCAATACCATTCCATTCGTTACCCGGACTTTCAAGGAATGCATAACCTGCAAAACCAGTGGGTCCCCAACCACCATCCCCAAAGCCAGTAACATTCCAGCTATAAGTTATGTCACTATAGGGAACGCCAGGAACCGGTGATTTTATTCTTTCAAATGATGCCGAGTTTTCATTTGAACTATTAGGTCCTCCAATACCGGTATCCACATACATACCAAAAATAATCTTGTCATAATCAGTTGTGCCTTCATTTGTAATGTCGTAAAGCCAGAATATTATATCCTGCGCCATAACGTTGGACCACTGAAAGCCTCTTACTGCACATTTTAGCCCTAATCCTCTTCTCGTATGGTCGGTAGAATCAGGATAAAAGTTAGAGCGATCATCACTATTATCATCCATAACAAAAAAACTTTCTTGATCGGCATTCGCACGCTTGCCGAAATAGCCATCCCATTGCCCGTCCCAGCTAGGATCTAACCCCGGCCAGCTAGAGGGCCAGGAGTTAGGGTTATCGCTCATAGCGATGTTATCTTGATTAGGATTAAAATAGCCAGGTCTTGGCTGCCAACCTTGTTCGACCCCTTGGGCGGAAATGGGCATTAACTCACGGTAACCTGCTTCATCTTTATGGATTGTGTTCCCATTGGCGTCCTTAATTTCTGCAACGACAACGGGAGTAATACCATCCATATAACTATGCCCAGAACCTTTTGGCCAAACACCAGAGGGCTGCCTACCCCACCAAGCAACTTCACCAAAATTATAGAAAAGGGTTTCAACTAAATTACCGTTATGAATTCCTTCTTTTCTATACTTTCTATTTCCTCTTTGATCCGGCGGAACTTTTATTTGGGAAAAAATTTCATTTGTGATCAAAAGAGAAATTATAAAAAGTAAAAAAACAATTTTCTTCATGGAAATGCCTTCTAATTAAAATGGTAAGTTATAACTTAATCCAATTAACACACGTCTCGGTTCCGAATAAAAATCCGGACGGATGAGAAATTCAGACAATGTATTAGCGCCTTGATTTTCGGGGTTATAATGACTTGCCAATGAATAAGTTGCTCTGCCGGTATCAGTGTAGACATTAATTTCGTTTCTTTCATCAAACAGGTTGAAAACACGCACAAAAAGTTGGAAAGCAAAATTTCCGAATGAAATATATTTATTAAACTGTAAATCGACATTTGTTTGTGAAGGCATGCGGGCACTATTTTCAATGCTTGCCGTTTGTGATTGAATTGTCGGAGTATAAGGCATACCGCTTCCATATTTTGCGGTTATACCTAAATTTAAATCATTCGGAATATTATATGATAGCGAAAGATTAATTGTATGTGTCTGATCCCAATTAAGAGGGACAACCTGTATGTTTGGTTTTTGCGGAGGATTACCTTGCGCCTTGTTGAAAGCATCATTAGGATCGGATGCGTTACCTTCGGCTACTTGAAGCGTATAATCAAGTGAAACAGAAAAATGATCTTTGTCAGTGGACTGTTTAAATAATGAGATCGTTATCCCTTTTGCCTGGCCATAGTCCATATTTGTATACAAAGCATAACGATCACTACTTATGTAAGTGTTCAATATTTGTGTACTTAGCAAATTTGTAAAATCTTTGTGATAACCGATTACCTCTAGACCAATCAAATTTGAAAAGACATAATTGATACCCAATTCATAGGCTACCGTAGATTGAGCTTTCAAATTTGCATTTCCCATTAAAGTATAAAGACCGCCAGGGCCGACCTTGAACGTTGGATTCGCATACATGTATTCAAAAGGGGGAACCTGGAAAAAATGACCGTAACTAAAATGTATAGTGCCTTCCGCCGAAATAGGAAAAGCAATTCCAAGCCTTGGGCTAAATTGATATTGGGGTTTAGCTTTTATCTTAGGTGAATTTGCAGGATCTCTTGGGTCAGTAGGAATGTCACCAAAAGAATTGAAATAATCATATCGAATGCCGGCGTTGATTATAATACTTTTATATTCGATCTTATCCTGGATATAATAAGCAAAGCTTAGAGGTTTATCTACAAATTTTCCGTCATTCAAAAAACTATTAAAATCAAATATTGTAGTTGTATCGTGATACAGTGCAGTTTTGTTGTCTAAATTAATAACATTCAGATCTAATTCTGCCCCTGTTTTAAATTCATTTATCTCATCCAATTGACTAACTATATCAAGCTTAATAGTATTTACGTCACTAATTCTTTTATCGTGAACCATATCGGTGCCTCCGGTTAGAAAGCTGAAGCTTGTTAATTGTTTCAGTAATTGAGGATCGGCGTAACGGGGATCATTAATATTTGGATAAACGTAAGTTTGCAAAATGCTGCGTTTAAAAGAATGTTTAAGAGTTAAATAGGTTCTTGATGAAAATAAGTATGTAATAGAAAAAATATTGTTAAACGACTGTTCATAATTTGTCGGCTCACCGTTAGGATCATATTTAAATAAGTGGTTATAGGTTTGAGAAGTTGTATTATCATACAAAAAAAGATCAGAAAGTTTTAAGCTTCCAGTTGCATCAATATTTAATTTGGTTTGAAAATTATAGTTAAGAAATGAATTGAGCGATACAATTTTGTTGTCACCGGTAGCTTGAATATGATAAATGTTATTGGTTGACCAGGAGCTGTCTGTCGGATTAAATCTTCTTTGTCCGAAAAGCCATCCTTCATTACCGAACCTTCTGGCAGCTATATCATAGCTAATTCTTTTTCCAAAAATTTTTATTGGACCGGCTAAATCTGCTTTAATATCCGAAACGCCGATAGGATTAAATCTATTTATTCCTAAAAAGATATTATTTGCCTGAGAAAGATAGTCGCCTGTAGAGACATTAATATTCCCCTCAAAGTGATCTTCACCCCGCTTTGTAATTAAATCAACAATGCCGGACATTGCTTGTCCATATTCTGCGTTGAACACGCCGCTGATTACCTTAACTTCCTGCAAAAATTGTACATCAACAGTTGAGCCTTGAGAACCGGAGTAATTATCGGTAACCGGTATTCCGTCTACCAAATATCCCACTTCACTAGCCCTACCACCTCTAATATGAATTCCGCCGGAAGCATCGGTTATAACTCCAGCTTTTAAATTCAGAACATCAGTCAGACTTTCTACAGGGAGATTTTTAATATCCTTACTGGTAACAGTAAGTTCGCTGGATGTCAGATCACGATCTATTACCGGTTTTTTAGCTGTAACAACTATTTCTTTAAGACCAACACTTTCCTGCTCAAGTTGAATATTTATAGGTGTCGTTTTATCAGCCGTAACCACAACGCCTTGAATTTTTACCTTTCGATAACCTACCATTGAAATATTTATAGTATAATCGCCTGGAAAGACATTTAAGATAACATAGTAACCGTTTATATCAGTAGCAGCGCCCATTGACGTATGTTCAAGAGCAACGTTTACACCGACTAAAGGTTCGCCGGTTTTTTTATCTTTGATTATACCGGAAATTTTTCCTGTTTGACCGCCAAAAATATCGGCAGTTAACAACAACAATACAATTAATGCTAAACTTAAGCTTTTAGATATCATTTCAGAACTTTTTATTTTTTTGTAAAATAATTTCAAATTTTAAGAAAAAATTTAGTACAAAGGAGCGAATCAAATATGATTCGCTCCTAAAAAGTACTTACTTCAATAAAAGCATTTTGTTCGTTTTAACAAAATTATTTGTTCTAAGTTGATAGAAATAAACACCGCTTGAAAGTTTTGAAGCATCAAAAGAATAACGATAATTTCCCGGACCCTTCACCTCATTATTGACAAGCGTCTTTACCAACTGACCAAGAGAATTATAAATGGAAATGGTTACATTTGATTCCTTTGGTAAAGAGTATTCAATTGTTGTTGAAGGATTAAAAGGATTAGGATAATTCTGTGACAATGTATATGTCCGCGGAATTTCCTTACCAATTTTTTCATTAACATCAGTTAGTGTAGAAAGAACAACCTCTCGATATAAATCATATTTTTCGAAAGTATTATCAGCCCATTGAGTTCCCCACCAATGTGGAGCGTAAGTAGAGGTATCAGAGCTAAATGATTTCGCATCGCCATAATTAACATCCCAGGCTACTGCACTTAATCGCACAGTATCCCCAACAGAGTATCCAAATTGATCAGTATGAATCACAACCTCTAACGAATAGCCTTTATCCGGACCACCAATTTCTGTATGTGTAATAGTTCCAACCGGTTCAAAAGAAGCTCCCTCCGCTGCGCCCGCAGGCACGGTTGAGCTTAATTGAAATTGGATACCTGTCCCAACAGAATCGCCGAAATACATAGCATGAATTTCCATTCTGTTAGAAGGACTAGGATTATATTCACCTTTATTAGTCATCCATAAGAATAAACCATCAGCTTCCCAACCCGGGGACCATTGACAAACCGATATATCATTAGAAGTAGCTCCGACATAGAGATCCGTGCCTTTATGAACAAATTTTACAGTCATCATACTCGGGAATAGATGAGCTTTTGGATGATTGGCCCATTGTTGGTAAAACCCGCCAGAACTTAAATTACTTCCTTGCCCAATAACAACGCTATCCGCATTTTTCCAGAATGGTTCATCCAATTTACCGTCAAGAGTAATAGGTGTATTTGTTTCATAAGCGACTTTTAGAGGAGGATCGGATAATCTCAAAATTCTCCAATCACTAGCATTTCCGCTAACTCCCCATTCGCTTCCCCACCAACTCTTATAATAGCTGCCTGTTGTTACACTATCTGTATACCCATTCGGGTCCATAATATTTACAAGTACAGGAATATCTCCGTAAGGATTAGTATATCCTAATTTAGAAAGGTCTATCATCATTTCGGCGGTATATCCCGAATCAGGTGCGCTGTTATCATTAACAATACCATGGTCTAAAACAACACCTGCGCCTTGAAAACTTGTAGAATCAAAGGGGTTTGGGCTATCATTTGTTTCAACATGAATAGGAGCGCCTTTTCCAGCTAGATTATAGAATAGATGAAATTCGACAGGTGTACCATCAGCTTTTTTAATCTTCATGAAAAGACCATCGCCTTCCCATCCAATGGTCCTTCGACAGATAGACTTGTCGTTGGATTGTAATGAGATATAAAGTTTGAGTCCATCATGCAGAAACTTAACATAACAAGTAGACGTATCTACATAACCGGAGTCCACAGTAGTTCCGCTTGTTACCGTATATATTACATCCCCTGGTTGTGCATTTGCACCAAACACAAGATAGTCATACCTTTTCAGCCAATCGGTTTCGTTCAGAATGCCATCGATTTTCATTGGCGCAGAAGTTGAGACCACATTGAGGATTGGGGGATCTGAATGTGCTGTTTGAGCAGATACCAGTCCTAAAGAGCCGAAAAATAGAAAAGCTAAAAGGAGGGAAAACACTAAGTAGCTTTTGTTTTTCATAATACGATCCTTTCGTTTTGTTTTAGAAATAATTTTATTTAAGAGTACAATTTTATTTATAATGCTAACAATTGTTAACAAGAATCTCCGATAACAAGACCAGTCGAAATTTTAAGATGTTTGAAGTTGTTATCAGAAGTTGTTTTCATTCTTTTTAATAAAATCTCAGTAGCAGTTTTACCAATTTCAGAGATTGGAACATGAACAGTGGTTAATCTTGGACTTGCAAACTCCGACAACATGATATTGTCAAAGCCGACGACACCTATATCATTTGGAATCTTCATTCCAAAGGCTTTTACAACACGAAAGCACCCTAAGGCCATCATATCATTTCCTGCAAAAATAACTTCAGGTTTCTCATTCAGACTCAACAATCTACGGCATCCATTCTCCCCGCTTTCAGCAGTAAATTCGCCATTAATAATCCAACTCTCATCAATTTGGATGTGATTATCCTTTAATGCTGCTATATACCCTTTATATCTCATAGAAGCGTCAGTATTCAATATAGGTCCCTTAATATGAGCTATCTTTTTATAACCTTTTATTTTTATTAAATACTCAGTCATAGAGTAAGCGCCCTGATAATTATCTATACTGACCGTGTCTATATTGTCTAAATGAGTTCGACCATTTATTATAACTGTCGGAACAGATGTTCCCTTTATAATTTCCCGAATTTGATCATTTATCATTGGAGCTAGGATAATCATTCCGCCAACAATTGTTTCACCCATAAAATTTATAATAGATTGAGCTACGGTGCGCTGACTATGTGAACTTGCGACTATAACATGATAACCGCCAGTGTATGCAATTTCATCAATACCATGAATAATTTCGGAAAAAAATTCTCCATCAATTTGGGGTAAAACGACTCCGATTATGTTCGAAGTATTTTTAACAAGATTCCGTGCGATAACATTTGGTTTATAATTTAATTCGCCAGCTATGGAAAGGACTAAATCGCGGGTTGCCGGCTTGACATTGTCTAGATTGTTTAGCGCTCTTGAAACAGTTGCGATAGATAGATTTGCTTTTTCTGCTATTTCTTTAATTGTTATAGACATATATTTTAAATCAAATTTGTAAACGTTTACATTATTAAACTACAATATTAATTTTATTTTGTCAAGCAAAATCTTTCATCGATAAAAAATATTTTATGCTTCTAATTAGATAATCATTAAATAATTAAAAATAATCTACCAAGAAAAAATAAACTATTTTTTTTACGCCGGGGGTGTCTATCCTTTCCTTAGTCCCTATTTATAGAGGGCACAGTCAATAGCCTATTCAAGGTTAAATGTTTTTTTAATAAATCTGCCCTAGCATTCTCTGACCTTTTACCGCAATTCTAAATGACAAAATCTATTTTATTATTATTAATTCCGAATTTTTAGATTTATCATTATTTCTGTTTTAATAATATTAGACAAATGACAATATACATAAATGTAAATTTTTACATTATCTATGAAAATTTTCATTAGACTAATTATAATTCTAAATGTTGATTATACAGATAATTAATTACCAACAATGAATGAGGAATTTGTTAATCCTCTACGAGGATTTACCAATGTAAAATAAACCTTTCCCTACAATAATTTGACCTCTACGAGGTCTAAAAACATCGTAGATGTTTGATTATTGTAGAAACAAATTAATCCAACAAATAAACTATCCTCGTAGAGGATAAATAAATACTTTCAACCTTTCCGATGGCTAATGTTCTAGCCCTAACAAATCTCTACACTTATTAACTTTTAAATAAAGCTCGAAACTTTTCCATTAATTCTTTTGATGTAAAAGGTTTTGAGAGATAATCATTACAGCCAGCTTCAATGCTTTTTTGTCTGTCCGCTTTAAATGCATGTGCAGTAACCGCAATTATAGGGATCTCTGAGTATTCTTTTATTTCTCTTATGAGTTTGGTCAATTGTAATCCGTTTGTTTCCCCTTTAACTGATATATCCATCAAAATAAGCTGTATGTGATTTCCTTTTGATACTGAAAAAGCTTCATCCGCTGAGGAGGTTCTGAACACATTATACTTTTTATTAATCAACTTACTTATGAAGCTTTGGTTTATTTCATCATCTTCTACCAAGAGAACATTAGATAATCTTTCTTCTTTAATATTCAGCGGGGCAGCAATATGCTCTTCAGAAAAAATATTCTTGACTTCTATATTATTTTTGGAGACTCAATACCAGTTATGTTCTTAAAAAGAATTGTAAAGGTAGTGCCTTTACCTTTTTTGCTTTTAACCGAAATTGAAGCTCTGTTCAAATCAATAAATTTTTTAACTAACGAGAGACCAAGATCGATGCCCTCATAAGGGCGACCGTATCCTGCGACTTCTTGAGTATAAGCCGATACCGCTATCAATTATATCAAGTGTAATTTTATCTTCGACTTCTTTATATAAAACTACCTTAACAAATCCTTTAGGAGTATATTTGATTGCAGTATCAATTAGATTAGAAACGGATTGAATAATACTATAATCATCTGCAGAAATATTTACTTCCCCGCATTTATTCTCATAAGTTAATTCTAAAGGTTTATTGTAGATTGTATATTTAAATTGTTTGATTAAGCCGCTTATTGTTGATGGAAGGAATTAAAAGAGTTGTCTCTTTAGCCATGGATTAGTTCGAGTTTGTATTAACCCATGAAGATTTTTCCGCCATGCCGACGTATTCTTATTGGGGCGTTCACTTGATAGTGAAATACTTCATATTTATCTCGACATGGGGTTGATTAAATAAAGTTTTACCTAATTGCAATTTCAGTTTTTTCATCAAAGAAATGGATTTTTGAAATATCGATGAATAGATTCTTCATACTTCCGTGTTTTGGAATTTCTCTGGCAGGTATTCGCGCTACAAATTGAATACCTTCCACTTGGAAGTATAAATAAATTTCATTCCCCATCGGTTCCACCAAATCAAGTTCCACACTTATTTTTTCATGAGTTGAAATTTGCCCATAGTTGGTTTCATCATATATATCTTCCGGGCGTATTCCAACATAAACGTTTTTGTTCAAGTACTGAGTTAACTTCTCACTTTGAATTACCGGTATTCCTATACTTAACGTCCCCTTTTCACTG
>JAKBMG010000069.1 GCA_021831685.1 Bacteroidota bacterium
ATTAGACTACGGATGGCACGGAGAACTTTGGAACAAGACAAAAAACGGCAATGATTTTTTAATTGAGCTGCACACATCGCCGGTTAAGAATGCAAAAGGAGAAATAATTGCATTAGTAGGTATCGCAAATGATATAACAAAACGAAAGGAGGCGGAAGAGACATTAAAAGAAAGCGAAAAAAGATTTCGTGAGTTTGCCGATTTTCTTCCTCAGCCTGTCTTCGAATACGACACCAAGGGTATTTTTACTTTTGCTAACCGTGCCAGTTTTGAAGCTACCGGTTATACACCGGATGACGTTGGAAAAGGACTTACTGTCTTTAATTTAATCGATCCGCAACAGAAGCAAATTTTAATTGAAATGATGAAAAAACGATTCAACAAAATTACTTCCCGCGGAATAGAATATAATATAATTCGCAAAGACGGTTCTTCATTTCCTGCAATCACCTATTCCAGTCTCATTGAAATAAATGGAGAAATAAAAGGAGTAAGAGGAATCTTTGTTGATATTACAGAGCGGAAAAAATATGAAGCTATCATAAAGCAAAATGCGGCTCAGTTAATGCTTCTAAACGATATTGGTAGTAAGATTACAAGTGCATTGGAACTTGACATAATTATGGATAGAGCCGCCAGTCTTGTCCATGAAAATTTCAACTATAAGCATGTAATGCTTTTTACTTACAATGAAGAAGAGAATATTTTAACTCTTAAAGCGGTTTCCGGCGCTTTTACCAGCTTATTTACGCCAGGGAAAAAATTTTATTTGGAAAAAGGTATGACGATATGGGCTGCAAGAACCGGCAATATTGCTATTTCTAATGATGTTAGGATTGATCCGAATTATATTAACAAATATCCGGATACTATAGATACAAGATCTGAGTTAACCATCCCGCTTAAAATAGGCGCTAAAGTAGTCGGAATTCTGGATATGCAGAGCCCGTTATTAAATGCTTTTAATGAAAATGATATTCGTGTTCTTACAACTCTTGCAGACCAAATTGCGCTTGCTATAAATAATTCCTTGTTGTATGAATCTATACAGCATGAACTTCGTGAAAAAATAAAGGCTGAAGAAGCCTTAAAAGAAAGCGAAGAAAAATACCGGTTGGTATTTAGCAATGTTCCGCTCGGAATAGTGCACTATAATTCTAAGGGAATAGTTACAGATTGTAATGACGTTTTTTTAGAAATTTTAGGTATAACGAAAGAAGACGCTTTGGGATTTAATATTATACGAATAGAGGATCTAAAATATAAAGAAGCTTATGAACTTGCCCTTTCCGGTATAATAGGGAATTATGAAGGTGATTATAAACCAATTGTATCCAAAAGAATAATTTCATTAAAGATATCATTTGCGCCAATCGTGCATGAAGATGGGAAAATACTAGGTATTGTCGGAATTTTTGAAGATATATCTGAACGAAAACAAATCGAAAGATTTTTCTTTCATGATATATTAAATACCGCTGGTAATCTTAAAAACTGTTCTGAATTTATCAATGATGATTCATTAGAAAAAGAAGATAAGAATTATTTTACCAAACAACTCTTAACAATGTCGAATCAAATTATTGAAGAAATTATCTCACATAGAGTTATCCTATCTTCTGATAAGACAGAATTAAAATTAAATATTGTGGCTTTAAATACTTTGGAGTTCATAAAAAATATAATTAGCAATTTTAAGCAAATGACTGATAAAGAAAACAAAAAGATCTCTATTAGCGACAATTTTGTAGATCTAAAAATTAATACTGATAGAACATTACTTAGCCGTATAATTAGTAATCTAATAAAGAACGCGATTGAAGCTTCGCAAACCGGAGGAATTATATCTGTTGGATGTAGTAATGGAGATGGTCTAATAAAATTATCGGTTCATAATCAAACAGGCATTCCGGAAGAGATTCAACCAAAAATATTTCACCGTTCTTTCTCCACAAAAGGAGCGGGTAGAGGAATTGGGACTTATAGTCTAAAATTTCTTACAGAAAAATACTTAAATGGTAAAGTATTTTTCACTTCAAATGGAGACGATGGAACTACATTTTATGTAAATATCCCTGCACAAATTTGAGCCATTTATTTCAACCGCCGATAACCGGAATCCTTGAATTTACTGGAATTTTATATGAGTAACTCAACTTAAAATCGTAACCACTCTTTGGAATTCTGGAATAATGGGCAATGCCGCCTTATCCCATTATTCCAACATTCCATTACTCCACTACTTCTCCATTTTCCCAAGAGTTGAGTAAAGTGTCTTAATAGCTTTCCTTTGTAATTACTACTTTACCCTTAAATACCCGGTAGACAAAAATTGTATAAGCTATTACTATCGGCATTCCGATTAAAGCAATATAAAGCATCGCCATCATAGAAGTCTTCGAAGACGAGGCATTATATATTGTCAAACTAAAATCTAAATCTATATTAGATGGAACGAGCCGGGGGAACAAGCTTAAAGCTGTTAATCCAATTATCGAAATAATTGTCAATGATGAAAAGATAATAGCCTTAAAGAATTTATTCGCTTTAACAAAAACCGGAATTAGCGCAATTGATACAAGCAAAAGAACAAACAACACCCAGAAAAGTGGGTTGTTTAACAAACCGTTAAACTGGAACGGCGCTTCGAAAAAAGTAAAAAAGGATGTTAATGCATACAATAAAACAAAAGCCATCCATAACCTATTAACATATGGAAGAACTTTTTCCTTCACTGATCCTTCACTTTTCATCATTAAATAAATTGAACCATGCATAGCAAAAAAAGATAAGCTTACTAATCCGACTAAAATAGAATAGGGATTTAGCAAATCAAGGAATGTACCAACGTAATTACCGCTTATATCAATCGGCAAGCCGCTGATTATATTCCCTATAGCAACACCGAACAATATTGAGGGTAATAGGCTTCCTATCCCAAATAAATAATCCCAAAGTTTTTTCCATCCGGGTGATGAGACCTTACCTCGGAATTCAAAAGAAACTGCTCGAAAAATAAGCGCTGCAAGCAAAAGCATGAATGGTATATAAAAGCCGCTAAACACGGTTGCATAGACAATTGGGAAAGCGGCAAATAAAGCTCCGCCTCCGGTTAATAGCCAAACTTCATTTCCGTCCCATACCGGGCCGATTGAGTTTAAGTATACTCGTTTGGCAGTTTCGTCTTTAGTAAAAAGATACAAAACACCTACTCCCAAATCAAACCCGTCTAATACAGCATAGCCCATAATTAGAATTCCAATCAGCAGAAACCAAATTGTGTTTAAGTCCATTATGATAACACCTCCTTTATTGCAGCAGGTTCGGGTCCATGTTTAATTTCTTTTACAAGAAGATATATGTATAAAGAGCCAATTAATAAATAAATTAATGCAAATAAAATTATCGAGAATAATACATCGCCCGCCGGAACATTCTTAGATACGGCGTCTGACGTGCGCATTACATTATAAACAATCCAGGGTTGTCTTCCGACTTCAGCAGCAATCCATCCAAGTTCACATGCTATCACAGGCAATGGGATCGCCCATACAAACATTTTCAATAAAATTTTCCTGTCCCACAATTTATTCTTCTTGAGCTGGTAAGTTGCTATCATCATAAGTAGAATAAACAACATTCCAAGAACGACCATATTATGATAGGAAACAAAAGTAATAAACAAAGGCGGTAAGTCATTTGGAGGGAAATCATTAATCCCTTGTACCTTAGCATTAAAATTGCCGAAAGCAAGCCAGCTAAGAAGTCCCGGGATTTCTATTTTTGCTTTAAGTTCGGGCGGAGGCATTACCGGAACTGCAAAAACTGCAAGCGGCGCTCCGGTTTGTGAAGTATACAAACCTTGTATTGCTGCAAACTTTGCCGGTTGATATTTAGCTACTTCCCTGCCGCTTTCATGTCCAAAGGGAAATAATTCAAGCAATGAAACTATCAATCCAAAATAAACAGCAATTTTCATCGAGCGCTTAGCTAGTTCAGTCTCTTTATTCTTTAGAATTAAATAAGCAGAGACTCCTGCTACCATAAAAGCTCCGGCTATTAAAGCTGCATCGATAGTATGGAGAAATCTAATAACAGTAGAAGGATTAAAAACAGCATCCCAAAAATTTGTAAGCTCCGCCCGTCCATTTTTTATAATATAACCGGCGGGAGTTTGCATCCATGAACCGGCGACAATAATCCAGAACGCCGAGATAGTAGCTCCGATTGCTACCATCCAGATTGAAAACAAATGCACTCCGTTAGAAACCTTATCCCTTCCGAATAGATATAAGCCAAGGAAAGTTGATTCAAGGAAAAATGCAAAAACTCCTTCGGCGGCTAATGGCGCTCCGAAAATATCGCCAACAAATTTAGAATACTCCGCCCAGTTAGTTCCGAACTGAAACTCCATTACTATTCCGGTAGCTACACCGACTGAAAAAGTAAGAGCCAGAATTTTCCCAAAGAATTTTCCAAGTCTAACATAAACTTCCTCTTTCCTTTTGAAGCCGAAGCTTTCGATAATTACGAGAAGCCATGCTAAACCAATAGATACCGGTGGGAAAAGGAAATGAAATCCGATTGTCATGGCGAACTGGATTCTTGACAATAAAACTGCATCCATAAATCAACTCCTTTTTTAAGTAAAAATATCCCCGTCGACTGAATAAAACAATTTTTATTCCAGAATTCCTATCTAAATAGCTTTTATTATATTGTTAATATAATGAAATTCAATTAAAGGGATAATATATACCGGAATAAATTCTCAAAGTTTGAAGGATTGCAAATTATGCTTCTCTTGGTTGAGAAATTTAATAGGATAAAAATCAAGGATTTGTTAATCCTCTACGAGGATTTGCCAATGTAAAATAAACCTTTTCCTACTACAATAATTTGACCTCTACGAGGTAATGGTACAAGGTTAAGATAATAAACACGGATATCTGTTTCCCTTTAAAAATGGATATTTAGTATTTTTTGTTCTCAATGCTCTTGGTTCACTTCTGCCCAGTCG
>JAKBMG010000004.1 GCA_021831685.1 Bacteroidota bacterium
CAATAAATACTGGGCTTCAGCCCCATTTGTGCTATTTATGTGGCTAAAGCCATAATTATCTTTTTTACACTAATCCCCGCCATAAACCTGCCTGACCGGTAGGCAGGTGGCGGGGCAATTGATGAATAAATTTTAAGTAATAAAAATTAAAATGGCTTATACAAAAATATTAATATTTATTCTTTGAAAACTAATTTTCACACAGGCTCTGAAGTCGTGGGCTACTTGATCAAGACGCAATAAATCAGCCGTTTTAACGGCTTACCTTCAACGGCGATCAACTTGAGTTAATAAACTGAATTTACGCCGTAATAAGTTTTGGGAATCGCGGAGTAATGTAATGTTGGAATAATGAAAAATAGTAGTCTATCCTAACATTCCAATACTCCATTATTCCACTACTTGTTGGCGGTATCCCGTTATTTAATAGAAAATATTTCATACTAAAACATATTCTGAATTTTATGGACGATCTTAACACAAACCCAATTCAAAACAGCATACCGGATAATAATAATCCGGAAGAAGGAAAGCAGGGAAGTAATCTTCCCGGGAAAAACATTCAGCCGCGTATATCACCAATAACTGCTGCGTTCATCGGCTTGTTCGGAGGATTTTTCCTATACCAAATTGTCGGCGGACTTTTAACCCTTGCCGTTTTTGGTTTTGATCTAAAGAGCGCTCCAGCGCAAAGCGTTAGGTTAATGACTATGGCAGGACAAATTTTATTTATCCTGCTTCCGGCTCTGATTTTTGCCAAATGGTTTTATGAAGATGTCACCGAGATAATAAGATTCCGGTTACCCCGTTGGGAAGAAATTCTTTTGTTTACATTAGGTATTGTAATTTTAACCCCATTGCTTCAATATTATTTATCTATCCAAAACTATTTTATTAATCAGTGGGCAATATCTTCTCCGTTAATTCATTCCTTAAAGTCATCACTTGACAAATTGAATGATATGGTTGACAAAACTTATGGTAGTTTGCTGACTGTGCATACCGTATTTGGTGGACTGCTTGTTATTATTGTAGTGGCTATTGTTCCCGCAATATGTGAAGAAGTAATGTTTAGAGGCTATATTCAGCGTAGTTTTGAATTTAGACTAAAACCATTTTGGGCTGCTCTCGTCACAGCGGTATTTTTTGGGATTTATCATTTCAACCCTTATGGATTGCTCCCATTAATAGCTCTGGGTTTTTATTTCGGTTATGCTGCTTATATGAGTAACTCGATTGCCGTGCCTATGTCACTTCATTTTTTTAACAATTTTACTGCGGTGATATTTTATTTTATATTCGGACAGGATGATTCTTTAAGTAGTTCAGTTGACAAAAATTTTGATTTGAATTCTTCGTTATTAATTCTTGTTGCCTTAATTTTTCTTTTCGGTGTTGTAATGTATTTGATAAATAAGTATTATGCAAAAGTAAAAAACGCTTAGGAGGTCTTATGCCAGTATGCCCAAATTGCAGTTATGAATATATTGAGGGAATAACAATTTGTCCGGATTGCGGGATAAATTTGGTTGACGAGAAATCCTTTGTCAAACCCGAAGAATGGACCGAGCAAAATTGGGAAGTAGTGTTTACTTCTGATCTTGAATATGAAGCCGAAATGATGAAGGATAATCTTGAAGGAGCGGGAATTCATTCAGCGATTCTTTCTCAAGCAGATAGAAGTTTTCCTGCACCAGGTGATCTTTCGGTAGTAAAACTTCTTGTTCCTAAAAAGGATGTCCAGGCTGCATTAAATTTTATAGAGCAACTTAAAAATCGTCCGGATGATCAGGACTAAGAACCGTAATGGCTTTTAGTAACACAACACAAAGAGTATTGGTTGCCATTGCCGCAATTCCAATAATCCTAGCCGCCTGCTATTTCGGAAACTTATTATTCTTTTTGTTCGTACTTGCCATAGCGTTATTAGCATATTATGAATTTTACTCTTTTGTATTAAATAAAAACGCCCACGTTAATATATGGCTTGGCGAACTGATAATATTTGCTCTATTACTTAATCAATATCAGTTTTTTATTAGCTACCAATCTCTTTTTCTGGTAATTGTTTTCTTGATTTCTTTGGTTGAACTTTTTCGCAACAACGGTTCGGCAATTATAAATATTGGGGCAACACTTCTAGGAATATTTTATATCGGTTTATTTTCTTCGGCAATCATCGGAATAAGAGAATTTTATTTCGGAGAGGTGAGATATTATGACGGCGGTTATTTAATAATTTCCATTCTTGTAACAATATGGATTTGCGATTCTGCAGCCTTTTACGGTGGCACCGCATTTGGGAAGCATAAGCTTTTTCCCCGGGTTAGTCCTAAAAAAAGTTGGGAAGGTGCAATTTTTGGTTTTATATTTGCTATACTATCAATGATAACAGCACACGAAATCTTCCTGAATTTTGTACCATTATCAGAAGCTATTATCTTCGGAATTATTATCGGGACAATCGGGCAGCTTGGAGACTTGGTAGAGTCCCTCTTTAAACGGGATGCAGGGGTGAAAGATTCCTCCAGCCTAATTCCGGGTCACGGTGGACTTTTTGACCGGTTTGATTCACTTCTTTTTGCAGCACCGGTTATCTTTTTGGTCTTAAAATATTTTGGGAAATAAAATTTTGCTTCGATGAAGAATAAAGAAAAAATAAATATAATTACTCTCGGCTGCTCAAAAAATACCGTGGACTCGGAAAGATTATTAAACCAGATTCGCGCTAATAATTTTAAATTGACCGAAGATCCTAACAACGCTGAAACTATTATCATAAACACTTGCGGCTTTATTGAAGCTGCAAAAAAGGAGTCGATTGATACTATTTTAAGTGCAGTGGCATTAAAGCTTGAAGGAAAAGTTAACAAAGTTATTGTAGCCGGCTGCCTATCGGAACGTTATAAAAATGAATTGGTAAAGGAAATCCCTGAAGTAGATGCTTACTTTGGTACGGAAAATTATGAGGCGATCTTAAAAGAATTAGGCGGTGAGTTAAAGTACAATTTGCTCGGGGAGAGGTTATTGACTACGCCGTCCCACACAGCATATCTAAAAATTTCTGAAGGATGTGATCATCCTTGCTCATTCTGTGCAATTCCCTTAATGCGTGGAAAACATAAATCAAAGCCTATAGATGATCTTTTGAAAGAAGCAGAGTTCTTGTCAAAAAATGGCGCTAAAGAAATTGTAATTATTGCGCAAGATACTACCGACTATGGAAAAGATATTTATAGCAAGCGATCCCTGGCTTCGCTTCTTAAACAGTTAACAGCCATCGAAGGTATTGAATGGGTGAGATTAATGTATGCCTACCCTTCTCATTTCCCTAATGATGTTATTGACGAGATTACCTCTAATCCAAAAATTTGCAAGTATGTCGATTTACCTCTTCAGCATATTTCAGATAATGTTTTAAAATCAATGCGAAGAGGTGTAACGGGCAAAATAACGCGGGAGCTTCTCGCTAAGCTTCGTGAAAGAGTCCCGGATATTACAATCAGGACTACTTTTATCGTTGGGTATCCTAATGAGACGGAAAAGGATTTTGAAGAACTTTGCGAATTTGTAAAGGATATTAAATTCGACCGTTTTGGAGTTTTTCCATTTTCAGTTGAAGAAAACACTTCAAGCTTTATTCTCGGAGATCAAATTCCGGAAAAGGAAAAGCAAAGAAGAAAAGACAAATTGATGGAAATACAAAAAGAAATTTCTCTTGAAAAAAACAAATCTTTTGTAGGAAAGAAATTGAAAGTCTTGGTTGAAACAAAGGAAGGCGAATATTATGTCGGCCGCACTTATCGTGATGCTCCTGAAGTTGACGGGGAAATATTAATTCCGTTAAATGACGAGAAAATTATTTTAGGTAAATTTTATACCGTTGAGGTTTTTGATTATAATGAGTATGATCTTTTTGGAAAATTTTCTGAAAAGTAGGAGGATAAAAAATGAAGATAATTTTTACATTTTTATTGCTCATACTCGGGTTCAATTTTACAAAAGCGCAAATTGAAAATGCCACAGAGCAAAACGCCTTTAATAGCAGCCCGAAATTTTATGAAGACCTGTTGAACTTTTCATCCGGAAAACAAAATACTACGCGTGTTGATGTTTTTATAGAAGTCCCATACAGCACTGTTCAATTTGTTAAGAATGATTCGGGATTTACAGGCGGCTTCTCGGTATCCGTATCTGTGTTTGATAAAGACAAAAATAAATTGATTGAAGAAAAAACATGGACGGACAAGCTTTTTGTCAATGAATTCAATCAAACCATTTCTAAAAATAATTATAGCTTAAACTTAAAATCGTTTTACCTTACGCCCGGGAAATATTTTATTCGTACCGCTGTTGACGATAAAGAATCTAAATCAGAATATCCGCTCGAAATATTTTTCAATGTTAGAAACCTGTTGGCTACACCTGTTTCACTTAGTGATATTATGATTCTTGAAAAAAGGACAGAAGAACAAAACAAAAATAAAATTATTCCAAATGTTTCCGGCAACGTTGCTTCACTGAAAAATGGTTTGCCGGTTTTCTATGAACTTTATTCAATTTCGGCTCAAAAACTAAACATAAGTTATGAAGTTCTTAATAAAAACCTTAAGACTATCTTTCAAGAAAATCAAAATCAGTTTGTTGATTCAGGTAAAACTCAAATTTTCTACACCTTGAAGGATAGTAGTTTCAGCTTAGGATTGTACAATCTAAGGGTAGTAGTTAAAAATAGCGAGGATAAGAAACTTGTTTCTATTCAAAGACCTTTCTTTTCACGCTGGGTAGGGCTTCCCACAAATGTGGTTGATCTTGATAAGGCAATTGAACAACTCATCTATATTGCATCAACTTCGCAAATTAATTACATAAAGGAAGGTAAAACTAAAGAAGAAAAATTAAATCGTTATAAAGCTTTTTGGAATACAGAATTCCCCGAACCAAATATCGAAGAAAATCCTATTTTCAATGAGTATTATAGACGAGTGGCATATGCAGACGCTCACTTTTCACAATATTTTGCAGGTTGGAAATCGGATAGAGGAATGGTTTTTATTCTTCTCGGACCGCCGGATAATGTTGATAGGCATCCTTTTGATATTGATGCAAAACCGTACGAAGTATGGCAATATTATAATTTGAATATAAGCCTTATATTTCTAGATCGTACCGGCTTCGGTGATTACAGATTAATTACACCGCTAACAGGTGATCTCTACCGTTTTAGAAGATAATATTTCAAGGTTTGACTGTATGATAGTTGAAAATTCCCATTCACCACAAATATTTTTTTTATGGTTTTAACAGTAACACTAAACCCGCTTTTAGAACGCCGTTATAAATTTAGCCGGATTAACTTTAGTCAAGAAAACCGTAACGGGATTTTAGAGATTAAAGCCGGTGGAAAAGGTATAAACGTTAGCCGTCAGTTGAATCATCTAAATGTTGAAAATATTGCTTTAACATTTTTAGGTGGCGCTAACGGTAAACAGCTTAAGGAGATTTTAATAAAAGAGAACATTAAAATTACTTCGATAAGAACCGAAAGCAACACACGCGATGCCGCTATAATTATAGACGAAACATCCAATGGTATCTCAACATTTTTCAGTTCAAATTCCAAAATTACTTCGCTTGAAGTTGAAGAATTTAAATCAAAAATGGATAAGATGATTCAGAATTGTGAAATAGTAGTTTTTGCCGGAAGTTCTCCATGTGATGAAGCCGATTCAATCTTTCCATTCGGAATTGAAATTGCAAAACGGTATGATAAAATTTCCATATTAGATACTTACGGCAAACATTTTAATGCTTGTTTAGAATCTCAGCCGACGATCATTCATAATAATATCTCTGAGATGGAGAAATCTCTTGATGTAGTCTTAAAGAATGAAAAAGAGAAAGTCGATTTATTGAAAACTTTGTACAAGAACCAAATTAAACAGGTTTATCTAACTGACGGAGGCAACGAAATCGTTACTTCAAATTTTGATTTTCATTTCAAGGTTCTTCCGCCGCCTACAAATCCGGTAGATCCAACAGGGAGTGGCGATGCTTTTGTTGCCGGTTTAATCTACGGCATGACTCACGATCTAAGATTTGAAGATACTCTGCAAACTGCTGTATCACTTGGCTCTCTCAATGCGAACCGATTTGAAGTTTGTTCCGTTTCAATTGAAGAGGTTGATGCGCTGAAATCTCAAGTAATTGTTCAACCAATCGGCAAAAAAATGAAAATCGTAGATGTTTCGCCTAATTAGTTTCACCCTGTTATTTTTCTTTACCTTTTCTTTTACTTATCCTCAAACAGTTGAATCTATTCAAGTAATTGGAATCCATGTTTTTTCGCAGGATAATGTTTTGCGATGGGGCCAGGTTAGTACAGGAACAAAAATATTTCCAGGATACCTGGATTCAATAAAAACCCGACTCGCATTGCATTTTGGCGCCGAAGGTTATTTCCATGCTGAATTTCAAGGCTCAAAAATTGAGTTATCGCCCGATTCGCAGCACGTAAAATTGATTATTAAAATTGATGAAGGCGAGCCGACTTACTTAAAGAAAATATTCTTTACCGGCTTAGACACTGCTTCCGATAATAATATTTTCTCCTCATTCGATTTCCTTGAAAATCATATTTATAGCAAGTCAAACCTGGAAGAAAACATTTTATCTGCGCTAAATTATTTTCAGAACAACGGCTATCCGTTTGCGAAAATTATTATCTCTTCATTTTATTTTTATTCTGATCCGGCAAAGAAAGATTATTTTGCCGATATTCATATAAATATAAATAAAGAACGCTTTTGCAGGATTGATAAAATTGAAATAGTGGGTAATAATAAAACTCAATCATACGTTATTCAAAGAGAACTTCGACTAAAGCCCGGCGAAGTATATTCTCAAAAAGTCATTGATGATTTACCTAGCCGTTTAAACCGGCTTGCCTTTTTTGAGCCTGTCGGTAATCCTAAATATTTTGTGGATTCAAAAAACGAGGGTATCCTTAGAATTGAAGTCAAAGAGAAGGTAACAAATAATTTTGACGGCATTATCGGTTACATTCCTTCGACTGTCTCCAATCAAAGTGGATATTTAACCGGACTTGTAGATGTTAGCCTCCGGAATCTTTTTGGTACCGGTAGAGCCGCAGCAATTCACTGGCAACAATATAATCGTTCATCGCAGGACTTACAGTTAAAATATCTTGAACCTTGGTTGTTTGGTTATCCCTTCAATTTGAACTTAAGCTTATTTCAGAGGCAGCAAGACAGTACTTACGTTCAAAGAACTGTTGAAGCTTCCCTGGAATATTTAGCCACAGATAATGTTTCTGCTTCCGTTTTCATTTCTACGGATGCTGTTATTCCGACCGATAACGGGAACCAAATATTTACTGTATATAATTCAAGCTCTCTAACTACCGGCTTAAACATAAAAGTTGATACGCGTGACGATCCTTACGCACCTACAAGGGGAATTTTGTTTTTAAATTCTTATTCGTTTAGCAAAAAAACGATATCCGGTCCGGTTCAATTTTTTACGCCGGATCTTGCAACCAGTATTAATTTACAGCGACTGACACTTGATATTGGAGGTTATTATGAATTATTTAACCGCCAGGTCATTGCGCTTGGTTTGCATGGAAGAGAATTGCGAGGACAATTTTTTGAAAATAGTGACCTGTTCCGGCTCGGAGGTGCAAGTTCACTTCGTGGTTACAGCGAAAGTCAGTTCCTTGGAAACCGGGTTATGTGGACAAATTTGGAATTCCGCTCTTTGCTAACAAAACGTTCGTTCGTATTTTTATTTTTGGATACAGGATATTATTTACGCAACGCAGATCCATCAAGAAATATTTTGAAAGCCGAAGGATTTAATGTTGGTTATGGATTGGGAATGAACATTGAGACCGGGTTGGGTGTTTTGAGTGTTAGCTTCGCTCTTGCTAAAGGAGACTCTTTTTCAAATGGTAAAATTCATTTTGGAATTGTAAATCAGTTTTAACTAATTAAATCACATATGAAACGCATTAAAAAATTACCGGCACTTATAAAAATTTCACGTCCGGTAAATGCTTTGATGACCTTTCTATCTATAGTTATTGCTTCGGTTGTATGCACAATTGATGATTTTAGCTATACAAAAGTATTTTTAGCTGCTTCTGCCGGCGCTTTAACTGCAATTGGCGGAAATATTATAAATGATATTTATGATATCGAAATTGATAAAATAAATATGCCGGAAAGACCTTTGGCGAAAGGTATTCTGTCTAAAAAGGAAGCAGTTGTATTTTACATTACCGTAAACATTATTGCACTCACCCTTTCTATTTTCCCCGGTGTTTATTCTTTTATAATTGTTCTCACTGCCGAAGTGATTCTTTTTTTCTATTCATACATTCTTAAAGGAATAATTTTAGCCGGGAATATTTCCGTGGCTTTTTTAACCGGACTGGCTTTTTTTTACGGCGGTGTGGTAGTCGCCAATTGGAAATATTCTTTGTTGCCGGCAGGCTTCGCCTTTTTAATAAATCTAATCAGAGAAATTATTAAAGATATGCAAGATATAGCTGGCGACTCACAGCAAGGTGTTATTACACTGCCTCAGAAATATGGCTTTGGCTTTTCAAAGAGAATTATTGCCGGGCTTTCAATTCTACTTGTTGCTGCTACTATTTTCCCGTTCTTTTTGAGGATTTATAAGATAGAGTTTCTTATTATTGTAATGGTGCTTGTAAATCCGATGCTGATTTATTCTCTTAAATTACTATTTGATGAGGATTCGACAAAGAATTTGAAAAAAATAAGCTCAATGTACAAACTAAGCATGGTAATAGGACTAATTGCAATTTATTTTGGGAAATGAAAAACTTCGATAATTCATTTTTAACAGATCACATACAACTAATTGCAGGAGTTGATGAAGTAGGCCGGGGACCACTTGCTGGCCCTGTTGTTAGCGCCTCGGTAATTTTTTCTCCGGATGTATTTATTGAAGGGGTAAATGATTCAAAACAACTATCTGAAAAGGATAGGGAAGAGCTACTTCCGAAAATATTAGAGAAAGCAATTTCCTATTCGGTGGCGGCAGTTCCTCATGGTAAGATAGATGAGATAAATATTTTACAGGCTTCTTTACTGTCAATGAAAATTGCAGTAGGCAGACTGCAGACGCAACCGCATTTAATACTCGTTGATGGGAATAAATCTTTCAGCTATACCGTTCCGGCTGTTCCCATTGTTAAAGGAGACTCAAAATCCTTCGCGATTGCTGCTGCCTCGATAATAGCCAAAGTTTCGCGCGATAGACTTATGAAAAGATTAGATAAATATTATCCCAACTATCTTTGGTGGAAAAATAAAGGTTACCCGACAAAGGAACATATTGAAGCTATAAAAATCTACGGAGCTTCACCGCTTCACAGAAAGTCTTTCCTGAAAAAGGTACTTTTTATAAATAAATTATAAAACCTTTTCAAAAGGTAATTTTTCTAATCAGAATGGAAAAAAATGGGAAAAACAAATAAAGAAATTGGTGACGAAGGGGAGCAATTGGCGGTAGATTTCTTAAAATCCAGAGGCTATGAAATTATCATAAAGAATTACCGCTTCGGTAGGGGAGAGATAGATATAATCGTAAAAGACCCGAATGATGGATTCCTTGTTTTTGTTGAAGTCAAATCGCGCCAAAATTTAGAATATGGCGAGCCCGAATATGCAGTTACCCAAAGCAAAATAAAGCAGCTAAAAAAAATGGCCCGGCTTTATATATATGAAAATAAATATGAAGAAATAGAATGCCGGTTTGATGTTATAGCTATTCTCTTTAAGGAAGAATTACCACCCGAAATAACTCATATTGAAAATGCTTTCTAACATACATTTCCTCTATGAAAAGTCTTGAGATCTTGTTAAGTGGAAATCTAATACTATAACAGTGAACTTTTCACCGTGTTCCAAAACTCTAATTTGCTCTCCAGCTCTCGTTTTTGATGTTTTTTAAGGCTTTTTCCTCCTTCTTATCTGATAAGAAATTAAAAAGCCAACCAAAACACCTAATAAGTCGAATAATTGGTAAACTTGGCTAACAGCGGTTTTTGGGGAAATACATATTGAAATTCCATAACATCAAACCTAACTTTGGATAGTCAAAAGTATGTTAAACTAAAAATAAGAGGTACTTATTGAGGTCATTATTAAAAGTGTTAATCATAATGGTGATGGTTTTGTTGGTGGGGTTTACGATTGTAACCAATGAGACGTCAAAATCACCTTTTCCGGTTAATAAAACCGAGAACATAACGGTTAACAATGACGCAAGTATAGTAAACTCCTCGATAGTGAATTATATTAATAAAGGTACAATGTTAGCGTCCTGGTATGGACCCCATTTTCATGGAAAGCAAACAGCAAATGGTGAGATATACAACCAGATGGCATTTACGGCGGCAAGCAAGAGTCTCCGGTTTGGTACCCTTTTGAAGGTTATCAACCCAAAGAATAACAAATCCGTCATCGTAAGGGTCAACGACAGAGGACCATACATACCCGGCAGGCAACTTGACCTTTCCAAAGCGGCTGCATTATCTTTAGGCATGGTGAACAGGGGTGTTGTTCGAGTAAAAGTCGAGCAGCTAAGCCTAAAAGGTGTAAACTTTCCGGTTATCAACCTAAATTAGTATAGATTTACTATCAAACTATAAAAGCCCGGCATTAGCCGGGCTTTTTAGTTTAATCTAAATCATACCAATATTTATGAATAAATCATTAAATTTGAGCTAACAACTAAAAAGAATATGAAACTTAACTTAGGCTGCGGCAAAGATGTTAAAGAAGGCTATATTAATCTTGATATTGTAGATTATGGCGGAAATAAAATCCACGACATCAATTCCTTTCCTTACCCTTTTGCTGACAATACTTTTGATGAGGTTTTTGCCTCTCATGTTTTGGAACATTTAGATAGCTTTCATAAAACCATTACGGAGCTTTACCGAATTATAAAGCCGAACGGTTTGTTAATTGTCTATGTTCCATTCTTTCTAAATACAAAATATTTCGGCGAACCGGATCATAAAATCCCTTTCTCTATCCGTTCGTTTGATAATTACGAGTATATCGGTAACCGAAAACTTAAATTTTATGAAAAGTGGAAACTGAATCACCGTACTAATTATGAAGGAAAAGCACAGTTTGAAGTTTTGGAGAAGAAATTTCTTACCTCGCACTTCGTTCCGTTAAAATGGATGGATCATATCTTGAACATTGAACCTGTAATTTATGAAAGATTTTTTGCCGGAATATTCTCACCGGAGGAGGTCTATTTTAAACTTAGAGTCGTAAAGGAAATCAAATAATTCAGTAAATCACCTAACGCAGGATTTCTCTCAAAAAGCTTACCCCACCGAAGGGCGTAATGATTGCAAATCCGGTAACTTGAGTTATCGCGTATAAATAAAGTGAAAAAGAAAAAAGGATTATTCCAATCAAAAAGAACAAAGCGCTCTTAAAAAACTTTGTGTTCCCGCTTATAGCGATCGCAAGAATAGCAACTGCGTGAATCAAGTGATACATTACGCCGGTCTTATAAATTTCCATCGATTCAGGAGACACAATATTTTTTAACCCGTGGGCTCCGAAAGCTCCGATTGCTACACCGGTAAATCCTGCCAACCCGGCAATAATAATCCATACCTTTGTGTTTTTCATCTTTGCCTCTTAGGAAGTTTGAAAGTAAATAAATACATTTAATCGCCAACTTGAAATTAGTAAATTTATCCCGAAAGATTTTTGTTAAAGAATAGATGAAGCAATTTGAATTACACTCAAACTATCAGCCATCCGGTGATCAACCGAATGCAATAAAAGAATTGGTTGAAGGAATTAATCGCAACGATAAATTCCAAACACTATTAGGCGTTACCGGCAGCGGAAAAACATTTACAATTTCAAATCTTATTCAGCAAGTCAACAAACCGACTCTCATCATTTCCCATAATAAAACGTTAGCGGCACAGCTTTATTCCGAGTTTAAAAGTTTCTTCCCGAATAATGCCGTTGAATTTTTTATAAGCTATTATGACTATTATCAACCTGAAGCTTACGTCGTTTCAAGAGACCTTTTTATCGAAAAAGATTTTTCCGTAAACGAAGAAATCGACCGGCTAAGACTGAAAGCAACCACTGCCCTTATAGAAGGAAGAAGCGATGTTATTGTTGTTGCAAGCGTTAGCTGTATATACGGGATCGGAGCGCCCCAAGAATATGCAAACCAAATAATATTTTTAAGAAAAGGAGAAAAGGTATCACGGAAAAAACTTCTTCGTGATTTAATTGATATTCACTATGTCCGCAATGATATTGACTTTACACGCGGGACTTTTCGTGCACGCGGCGATGTAGTAGAAATTATTCCCGCCTATCAATATGAAGAAGCAATAAGAATAGAATTTTGGGATGAGGACATTGAGAAGCTCTCTATAATTGATGCGGTAACAGGCGAAGTATTAAGAGAAACTGACTCTGTTCCTGTTTATCCAGCAAAATATTTTGTTTCGAATCGCGAACAGGTTCAAAAGGCAATCTATGGAATTGAACAAGAGCTGGACGAACGCCTGAAATACTTTTGGAAGGAGGAAAAGTATGTTGAAGCTCAGCGAATTGAGCAGCGCACGAAATTCGATATAGAGATGATGAAAGAGATTGGCTATTGCGCCGGTATTGAAAATTATTCGCGTCACATGGATGGGCGCGCACCGGGCTCACGACCTTATAATTTATTTGATTATTTCCCTAAAGATTTTCTTTTAGTCATTGATGAATCTCATGTTACCATGCCGCAGCTTCGTGCGATGTACAAGGGTGATAGGTCACGCAAAGAAAATTTAGTCGAATATGGATTCCGGCTTCCTTCTGCACTGGATAACAGACCGATGAAGTTTGAAGAATTTGAAAGCATGCTTAACCAGGTAATTTTTGTTAGTGCTACTCCTTCCGATTATGAGCTTGAAAAAAGCGGTGGTGTAATTGTTGAACAAATCATTCGCCCTACCGGTTTACTTGATCCTGAAATTGAAGTAAGACCGATAAAAGGACAAATCGATGACCTTATCGGCGAGATTAGGAAAAGAGTTGTTCTGAATGAAAGAATTCTTGTTACAACTCTTACAAAAAAGATGGCGGAAGATCTTTCTGATTACCTGGATAAAATCGGGATAAAGGTAAGATATATTCACAGCGATATAGATTCGCTTGAGCGCGTGGAAATTTTAAGGAACTTGCGACTCGGTGATTTTGATGTTCTTGTCGGTGTAAATCTTTTAAGAGAAGGCCTTGATCTTCCCGAAGTTTCTCTTGTTGCAATTATTGATGCAGACAAGGAAGGATTTTTAAGAAGCGCAAGGTCGTTAATGCAAACAGCCGGCAGAACCGCTCGTAATGTTAATGGCAGGGTTATTATGTATGCTGATATTATGACAGACTCCATGAAAAAAACAATTGATGAAACAGAGAGAAGAAGGAAGATTCAAACGCAATATAATCTTGAACATAATATTAATCCGCAGACGATATATAAAAGCATGGAAGAAATTATGTCTTCTACTTCGATTGCCGATGTCCGCAAGAAAGAAGAAAAGGAAAATTTTTCTTTTACTAAAGTTTCCGAACCTATATTAAAATATATGGACTCTGGCCAGAAAAAAGATTTAATAGAACAATTGACTTTTGAAATGCATCAGGCAGCTAAAGACTTAGAGTTTGAAAAAGCCGCTTCCTTAAGAGATGAAGTTAACCGTTTGAAGAAAATGGTGAGTGGAAAATAAAGTATTGTTTTTATTGATGTGCACACTTGATTGAAGGAACCAAAGATAAAAGTTTTTCAATATTAGAGCCGCTGTGAAGCGGCTCTTTTTTCAGTTTTTGTATTTCTCCTCTTACCTCTTGAGGCTACAAGTGTGTTAGCGACTACCACAATGTTTTTTTACAGTGTTTTATCTTTGCCCTCTCTTGTCTCAATCATTTTAACGGACTTTTCCGCCGCTCTAAGTATGAAATTATTGTTGGCATTTTTTGCAACATTGTTAAGCGTAATAATATCGGATTGATTTCCAAGCCTACCTAACTCGTTGACGGCAATCAGCCTGACAATCCAATATGAATCGGTCAGGCTTTTCCTGATTAATTGAAGTGATTTTTCTTTATTATCCTTAGACATTGCAAGTGAAACTAAGGCTCTTATCCGCAGAGGGTCAGGCTGACCGTATTGAAGGTATTTTTGAGCTTCAATAAATCCTTTTTTGGGATCAACTTTTATTAAAGCTTGAAGCGCTGCTGCGCGCACTGTTTCCTGGTGTGAATTTATTTTGAAAGCTTTATCGATGTATGGAATTGCATTTGTGGAATCTACAGACGCAAGCGAAGTTATTGCAGCAGCGCGGATAAAATAATTTTTTTTATCATCAAATATTTTCTTTAAGAGACCGGAAATATTTTTATCGTCCTTAAAGTTTGCTAATTGATTAATTGCATCAACATCAACTCTTTTATCTTTATCATTTACCGCCGCAATCAATTCATCTCTAACACCGGAGGAATGGAACATACCTAAAGCATTTATGCACGCTTCCCTAACTCCCCAAAACTTATCATTCTTTGCAGACTTGATAAGAGAGGGAACCGCATCTTGCATCGATAATTGTTTCGCTGCCCAGACCCTTCCTGAAACATCAGGGTCATTCTTAAGCTGATATGATAATTCGTCGGCAGATTTCTTAAAATTAATTTCTGCAAGAAGAGAATGTCCCTCATCAAAATTTACCATTACCGGTTTTTCGGTTAAGTCAAACGAATAAGAATTTTTTAATAAGTCCACCCAAATCATTTTATTGATCTTTTGACCGGCAATAGCGATATAAATATTAACCGGCATTTTATAAACAGGAGTAAGGCTGTCAACCTTCTGAGTTTGATCGACGTTAAGAATAAGCTTGCGATTTGCTTCATCATAATTATAATTTACATCATAAACAGGATGACCGCCTTTATATAGCCACTCGTTGTAAAACCAATCCAGATTTTCTCCCGTTGCTTCGCGGACAGCATCGGTAAAATCGTGAGTATCAACATTATGGAATTGAAATTTTTTCACATAATATTTTATTGCTTTAAAGAACAAGTCATCGCCGAGCATTTCTCTCATCATATTTAATATTGAAGCACCGCGCGGATAAATATAGACTCCAAAAACGTCTTCCGGAGATTTATATCCATTCCAAACCGTCGGACGCCGCTCAAATTTATCTGCATTTATTACCTGGTTATGATCTTTAGTCATTTCAAAATTAAAATGGTCGTTGCCGAAAGCATGTTTTCCGTAAAGCGCTTCAAAGAAAGTTGCGAATCCTTCATTAAGCCACGCATTCGCCCATGACCGGCACGTAAGCAAATCGCCGAACCATTGATGCGCGGTTTCGTGCGAAACTAAATCGGTGCTTGTTATTTGCGGCTCAGCATTAAGACTGTGAAGAGTATTATCAGTTAAAGTAATTGCAGAGACATTTTCCATTCCGCCTTCGGTAAAATTTGTTACGGTTGAAAGAGAAAGTTTTTGCCATTCATAATGATGTCCCGTTACTTCGGAAAAATATTTGAGAATATCCGGAGTGTGGGAGAAATTTTCTTTTGCATTTTTAGCATATTTAGGGAGCACATAATAATAAATAGGAACATCATCCCATTTATCTTTTACGATTTTAAATTCCCCAGCAACGATTGAATTTAAGTAAACAACATGCGGTTTATCTTCAACCCATGTAAAAGTCTTTGTTTTATCTTTTTTATCTGTTGTTTCCTTTTTTAGAAGACCGTTTGAAACAACGACCCAATTTTGCGGAACAGTTGCGGTTAAAGAACTTGTTCCGAAATCATCTGGATAATCATGACAAGGATACCAGTAGTGCGCATCTTCAGATTCACTTTGACTCCATAATTGCGGGGTGCGTTTAGGATAAGCGCTGTCGGGAAGAACAAAAAATATTCCTTTGCTTGGTATAGTTGAATAAATGATGGAATAAATAAGAGTGTCGTATAACCCATAGTTCTTACCAAGCTCGATTGAAAGAATTTTACCGTCATACTTGAAAGGCACATTTGCATTATCGAATTCTATTTTGTCAATTTTCATATCTGAGGCTTCAAGATGAACGGTATTATAATTTTCACGAAGAGGGACAATTTTTTCCGTAGCAACTCCAAGCACCTCTTTTTTAGTTAGGTTAAAATGAAGGTTAAGGTTCAAGTTAATCATGTGAAATTCTTTATTAGGGGCTTGTTGTTCAAGGTGATGATGTGAGTTTGAATTATTTTGCGCAAGTAGAAATTGGGTTGAAAGAATTAAAACGATAAAAAAATAACAAAGCCGTTTCATCATTTATCCACTCCGTTCTTTTTAATATTGTTCAAAAATAATTTTAAAGTCCTAATTGATTTTTGTTCGGAATCACTCTGGAAGATTTGAAATCTTTATCATTGACTCGAGTAAACCGTTTTGCTTGTCCCCCTGATAATATACTTTCTCCAAATATAAGCCTGATGGTGGAGCCGTAAACTTTGCCGGCTCGTTTGAAAAATTGTTAAGATAAAATTCTATATCGCGGATTGTTTTTTTATTTCTTCCTACTTCAACCAAAACACCGGTAACTCTTCTAACCATTTTCCAGATGAAGTGTGAACCCTGAATTCGGAGAAGAATTAAGTCGCCGTGTTCTTTAAGTTGAATGCCTTCCACCAAGACTTTTTTTGACTTATCCTCTTTGTCTTCTTCCGCAAATGATGAGAAGTCATGCATACCGGTAAAGAGTTTAGAAGCTTCATCCATCGCCTTAAAATTTAATTTATCTTTTATCCACCAAACATAGTTTTTCCCGAAAGCGGTTCTTCTCCTTGAAATTTGATAGAGATAACTTCTTGAAACTGCATCATGGCGTGCATGAAAAGTTGGTTTAGCTTTTTCTATTTCCAAAATATTTATATCGTGCGGAAGTTTATCGTTAATCTTTAGTTTCAATATCTCCGGTGCAAGCATAGTTCTAACCTCAAGGTGAGCAACCTGGCAAAGCGCGTGGACGCCGCTATCCGTTCTTCCCGATCCTTGAAAATCAAAGTTTTCACTTTCGAATATTTCGGATAAAACTTTTATTATTGAGCCTTGAATTGTCTTAGCGTTATTTTGCTTTTGCCAACCGCTATAGCGGGTACCGTCATATTCTAGATAGATTTTAAATTTTGACATTATTTTAACCAATGTTAAATAAAATTTAGTTAATGAGAATATCAAACTCACTCATATTACACAACCCTTGGAAAATTGGGGTCATAGAATTGACTGATATTTCATCATTCCAAAGAGCTGTTTCTACATAGGGTAAGTAACTAAATAGAAATTTCTTCTTCGGCGTAATCATCCGGCGTTTCACAAACGCGAACTTTAATTTTGTGAATATTTTGTGGCATCTTAGACTTTTTAATTTCTTCAAGAAAAAATCTTGTGATGTTTTCTACGGTCGATTGAAAATTAACTATCATTTTTTTTGAATTCATTTTAATTAAAAAATCAATTACATCCTTGTCTTCTTCATACGCAAGGAAAGCATGATCTAATTTATCAACGAGAGGCTCGATAGCATCTTTCAGATGATAATAATCCATTACCATCCCGTTTTCCATTACATCACCTTCAATTTCGACAAGCATTTTGTAAGAATGCCCGTGAATATTTTTGCATTTACCGAAATGTTCCGGAAGCCGGTGTCCCATTTCCCAATTAAATTCTTTTGCTATTTTCATCAAACACCTTTAGTTGTTGGTTCCCAAATAATTTTATGCATTTGAAGCTGAAATCTTACATCAAGCTTATCTTCTAATATCCATTTAACTAATCTTACCGGTTCAAGCTCGCCAAATACAACCGAGAAAAGTATGATGCATTTCTTCATCAAATTATATTTCTGAATAATTTCTTTTGTCCACTCATAATCTTCTCTTGTGCCGATAACAAATTTTATTTCATCTGAAGGCTTAATAAAGTCAATATTCTTATAATAATTTTTTTTCATCATTCCACTGGAAGGACATTTTAGGTCCATAATAATTTTCACCCGGGGATCAATTTCTTTTATGGATAAACTGCCCCCAGTTTCAAGAAGGACTTCGAAGCCCTCATCGCATAATCTTTGCATTAGGTTAATTGCATTACTTTGTACAAGTGGCTCCCCACCGGTAATTTCGACAAGCTTGCAGTCAAATTTTCTAATTCCGGAAATAATTTCTTCTATTGATAATTCCTTTCCCTCATAAAAAGCATATTCCGTATCGCAATATTTGCATCGGAGGTTGCAATAGGTTAACCTAACAAAAACACAAGGAAGCCCTGCTTTTGTACTTTCACCTTGAATAGAGAAGTAGATTTCGTTTATTTTTATCATAAATAGCTTAGTAAAATGGATTTAGCTTTAATTTTGAGTGCAAATTTAAAGAAGTAACATTTGACATCAAACAGAGGTTTGGCTATATTTGGACGCAATTTTTCAATATCTAATTAAAGGTTATTATAATATGGCAAGCCACAAATCAGCAAAGAAAAGAATACGTACTAACGCTAGGAAAAGAAAAGTTAATAAAGTTGCCGAATCAAAAATTAAAACAGTGGTAAAAAAAGCTCTTGATGCTAATGATAAAGAACAAGCCGAAAAATTATATAAAGATGCGGTTGCAATTCTTGATAGAAGTGCAACAAAAGGACTTCTCCACAGTAATACTGCATCCAGGAAAAAATCAGCTTTAACTAAACATATAAACGGCTTAAAATCAGAAAAATAATTTTGTCCTAACTTACCTTTCTTTTTGAAGGCTCTTTAGTAATTAAAGAGCCTTTTTTCTACCCTAATATTTTTGTTAGAAACCCGGCACATAATTTATAAATCTTCAACGGCGTCAATTCCTTCAGGCATTGGAAGATAAAATTTTACCGGTTGAATAGAACCGTCTCTTTTTATAAGACGATCTACACGTTTTTTTATTATAACGCTATGTTCGATGTGAACGTCGTCTTCGATTATAGAACCAAAAATATAGCTGGTTCCCTTAATAAGTACACGCTTTCCAACTCTAAGAGGATATTCATCGTTCCCTGTCATATTTACGCTTGATTCAATTCTCGATCCTTCACCAATGATAATATTTCCCTTTATAATATCTCCTGAAAGAATTTCGACATTGTCACCAATCAGAAACGCCTGACCTTCAAAACAAGAAAGCGAAACGTTTTGGCTTACCCTTACATTCTTTCCAAATTGAACATTACCTTCTACAAAAACATTTTTCATCAGCTCGAGATTATAATTTAATTTAACGCCTTTCCCAATGTAAACACCTTTCCCTATACTGATGTCAAGCGGCACGTTATTGCCATCCATGCTAATTATTTGATCAACAACACTTTCGTCAATAAAAAAATCTTCAGGGTCATTTATCTCAATAATATCTTTTAATCTTTCATAGACCTTATTGCGGGCAACATCCGCCATTTCTTTTAAGACGGATTTGTTGTTAAAACCCATGACAACATATTGTTCCCGGGGGCTTACTGCCTGCACAGTGTATTTATTTTGATTGAATATCGAAATAAGGTCTGTAATATAGATTTCATTTTGTACATTATTGCTTGTAATTGAATCTACCAACTCATTTAGCTTTGTATACTTAAAAGCATATACTCCGGAGTTGAATTCGTTATTCTCTATTAATTCCTTTTTTGAATATGAATAATTTTTTCCGTTGAACATAACACGGTAAGGAACACCATCAGAAATGGAAAGAATATCTTTGTACTCAATAATTTCTATTACATTTCCGAAATCTTTCCCGGCAGAATTACCGTTTTCATCTTCAGATTTTACCCGGATAATTCTCCCGTAATAATTCTCTTTCGGATCCCCTTCAAAAATTCCAGTGAGTACCATCATGTCGGAATCGCTATGCACAAATTCATCCCTAAAGCTTCTCATAGTTTCGGCATTGATCAACCCCATGTCTCCCGGCAAAATATAAACAATACCGTCAAAATTTTTCGAATCTATTTTTTTCAAAGCAACTTGCACTGCATGACCGGTTCCGTTCTGTTTTTCCTGAAATGCAAAAATTGTGGATTGCCTTTTTCCGACAACCTTCATCACATCTTCGGCTTTAATTCCTACAACAACAATCAAATTAATATTCTCTATCCCTGTACGGCAAGCATTATAGACACGCTCGACTGTTGGAATTCCCCAAATTTTATGCAGCATCTTTGATCTTTGCGATTTGATCCTTTTACCGTGCCCGGCAGCTAAAATTATTCCTACTTCGTGAACGTCATGGTTCATCGGCGAAGATAACTTTTTAGCTAAATCATAAATTTCATTTACTTCCATTTTTCCTCTTGTTGAACAAAATTAAATTTTAGATTAATATGAATTTCCCAGTTACATTATAAGCTAAGATAGTCTTTTATTGCCCAAAAACTTTCCGTCGTTTAAAAATAATACTAACGAAAAAAGAGATAAGAAAAAAGCAAACTCAATTGATAGTACAGGCGAATCAATAAATCCTGCTGTAATTGCTGAGAGTATTAAGGCAGTAACTGAAAGAAGAATTCCCAATGTAAAATTTTTCTCTTCTTCGTTGTTTTGTTTGCTGCGAATAATTTTTAATCCATAATAAATTGCTGCGGCAATAATAGCAAGGAAAGATAAAAATCCAATTAATCCACTTTCAAAATAGACTTGAACAAAATCGTTATGCCAACTTCCTATACCTTTGTCTGCCAATTCATTTTTGTATGGGAAAATATTGTGGAAAGTTCTTGGGCCGAAGCCTAAAATCGGGTGGGTTAATGCTAATTCTTCGGCTCCTTTCATAATAATATTCCTATCCGATAACGTAGTCGGGTTTTCAACTCTTTCAGTAATTTCTTTTCTATTATTTGAAAATGAAATAAGTGAAATTAAGGAAGTCACAATAATTATTAGTACTGCTGATTTCAAATTAATTTTCTTAAAAACCATTCCGGCAATGAAAACCAATCCGGCAACAGCTATGTTAGTACGCCCTTGCGATGCGATAATCCCGGAGAGCAAAAATGAAATTCCCAGCAGCCAAAAGAGCTTTTCATTCTTTTCTGAATTCGGGGATGAAGATACTAGAAACAAACCCAACGCAGCCAAAAGGAAAGATGAGTAAGTTGCATAACCCGATGAAAAAGCTTGGGCTCTGTCCACAACCTTTAAGTTAAATTGTACTAGCCCAATGATGGAAACCAGCACTGCGCCGGCAATAAATGCTAGTATTATTTTTTAATTTTTTCTTTGTCCAACACTTTTAGGTAGAAGCTCATCGAAAAGAAAGCAAGATAGAAAAGTGCATCTTTGTAAAAGGCTTGATAGCTGACTGATGGAAAATTCGAGAAAATAATAGAAAGAATTCTTACACTTCCGAAAACAATAATAAGCCACGCAAAAATATCTATCGCTTCTTTTTTGTTTTTGCCGCTTTCAAATAACCAAAACAAAGACAAAATACCTGCAAATAATTGTAGCAGAAATAATGAAACCATCATACTAAAAACGGTGACAATGAAAAGGTAAAAAATAATATTTAGGTTGAACCTTGATGAAATCATAATAAATAATTTTAGTTAATCTCTAAACTGCATCTCATAAAATTTCCTGTATAGTCCACCGGTATCTCCAATTAATTCGTCGTGAGTTCCTGTTTGAATAATAGAACCTTTATCTAATACTAAAATTTTTGTTGCATTTCTAATAGTACTTAACCGGTGAGCGATAACAAAAGTAGTGCGGTTAACCATTAATCTTTCAATTGCTTCTTGAACAAGTAACTCGGATTCGTTATCAAGCGCGGAAGTTGCTTCATCAAAAATCATTATCTCCGGGTTTTTCAGCAAAGCTCTCGCAATTGAAAGTCTCTGGCGTTGCCCACCGGAAATTTTCAATCCTCTTTCACCTATAACGGTCTCATAGCTATCCGGCATTTCCATTATGAAGTTGTGGGCGTTTGCGGTTTTTGCCGCTTCAATTATTCTTTCCATTGGGTAATTGCCTAGTCCATAAGCAATGTTACTTTTAATACTTTCGTTAAATAAGAATGTTTCTTGAGTTACAATTCCAAGTAATTGACGAAGGCTTTTAAGTTTCACATCCTTAATGTCAATACCGTCAATCAAAATTCTTCCAGAGGTTGGGTCAAAAAATCTTGGGATTAAATCAACAAGAGTAGATTTACCGCCACCGCTCGGACCCACGAGTGCAATAATTTCACCTCGCTTAACGGAAAAATTCAAATCGTTTAAAACCAAATCAGTTGAATCTTCATAATGAAAAGAGAGGTGATCAAATGCTACCGAATCTTTAAATTCAGTTAATTCAATTGCCTCCGGCTTATCTTTGATTGAAGGTTCTGTGTCAATTATTTCAAAAATTCTATCGCCTGCTGCGCTTGATTCCTGAATCCGATTATTAACAGTGCTTAATTCCTTAATCGGCGGCATTAGCTGGAATATAGCGAAAAGAAATCCAAAAAATTCACTTGCCTTTAATGTGTTGCTTTGAAGAACAAGCACACCGCCGTAATAAATAATTACTGCGCCTACTGTTACGCTTAAAAATTCAGTAAGAGGAGAGGAAGCATTTCTTATTCTATAAATTCTTAACATTGTCTTGAAAAAACTCTTTGTCTCGGTGGTAAATTTTTTGTTCTCATAGTCTTCCATTCCGAACGCTTTAACTATTTTAACTCCTGAAATAGTTTCTTGAAGAATGCTCGTTATATCAGCCATTTTAGCCTGTACAATTGTACTGTATTTTCTAAGTTTTAATCCTATTCCTGCAATTATCAGCATTGAAAAAGGAAGGACAACAAAGGAGAGCAATGTAAGCTGCCAGCTAATGCTGAGGGCTATTCCGACCAGGACAACTATGGTTAACGGTTCTCTAATTAAATTTAGAAATGCTGCAGAAATACTGTTCTGAACAACTGTAACATCGTTTGTAATCCTGGAAATTAAATTTCCAATCCGTTCTTGTTTGAAATAACTCATAGGCAGCTGATGAAGGTGCATATAAGCTTTGTCGCGTATGTCTTTCATCGTCCCTTGTTCTACATAAGAAAGGAAATACGCCTGGAGATAACCGAAAATATTCTTGAATAAAAATGTAAATACAACGAGTAAACATATTCTGAAAAGTGCATCAATTTTGTTGCCGCTGAATACAAAGCCGTTAAAGGTTGTCGTTACATCGTGTTCTATTCTTAGAACCCAATTGGGAAGAAGGCTTGATGCATTTTCTAAGGCGGCAGGCTGTTGTACTGATTCTTGAGTTCCTGATTGTTGGAATAAAGTATCAAGAAGAGGAATGGTTAAATAAACGGAAAGCGCATTTAAAATTGCGAAAAGAATTGTGCAGATGATCGAGATTACCAAGTGCTTCCAGTAAGGTTTTACAAAAGACAATATCCTAAAATATGTTTTCATTAAGCGTTATAACCCGGAGTTTGTGTAACACCTTGCAAGCCGCATCCTCCTTTAATTTTTATAGAATTGAAGTATTTTTGTGATCTAATCTTGAAGATTTCTATGGAAGAAGTATTCCCAAACCCATTGTCAAAAATCAAAAAATCATTTATAAGTAAAAAATTCACTACTCCGCTGACATTCCATTGGAGGATAATTTTGTTTTCTCTTATCGAATAAACAAAAATGCCCGACATTCCGCTTCCCAGTTTATTAGTTAAATTTTCAGTTGGAGTATTCGCTGTAGAAAAGACTGCAAACTTTCCATCATCCGTCCAGCTTGTTTGCTTCAAATCCTGATTCACTGATGTTATTAAAATATTTTTTCCAGAAGAAATTATCTGCAAAAAGATCGAAGTAGATATAGAATCGGCAGAAAATATTCTATACTTGCCGTTCGGTGAAATATTATTGCCTTTAGTTTTAGGCGGATTCGGGTAGCCGTCCTTAGTGATATCGTATGTTTTTGTTTGCACCATTAATTCTTTTCCGTAGGTGTTAAAATATCCGGTAGTTTGATTTACGTAAGTCACATTACCTTTATCGGGTGAATTAAGAATAATTTTAAAGGCATTCTTTGTTTCCCACGAAGTGAAAACCTGAAACCCGCTGCCGATATTCTCTAAGAAAAAAACCTCCGAAGATTTTGCATTTAAAAGATAAAGCCTAACATTCGTGAGATATGAAAAAATTCCTAACTTGCTTATATTTTCAGCGGTTATGAAGAATGCGAAATTTTTATCCGGTGAATATGAAAGTTGAAGGACATTTTCATATTTATTAAACCAGAATTTTGCAGACTTTTTCGAAGAAAAATTATATTTGTATAATCCTGGCTTTTCATTAATTATTCCCACAAAGTAAAAATATCCTGAGCTTCCGGAGGATTTTTTCTCGTTCTTTTTTAAGCTACTTTGCGCGTTATCGTTATTACTCTTTTCATTACAGCCGGAAAATATTGAAACATAAAAAACAATTGAGATGAATAATAAATATCTAAGCTTAAACATCAACTAAGGCCTGCAATTTTCAATAACAAATTTAATATTAAGTTTATGAAATTCATAAAATATCCCCACAAAGGGCTGTATATTAAGAACATCAAAATTATTGAACCATAGATTCCTAACCTCAAAATTTGCGCAGTATATTTATTTGGAAACAGATCGAACAAAATAAAAGAACCGTCAAGCGGGGGCACTGGAATTAAATTAAAAGCAAATAAAAATATATTTAGAAATACGCCGTACCAAAGAAAGTTTAATAAATATTTAGACTGCCCGTAACCCGACTTAAAAACAGTTACGAAAGCAATAAAAAATAAAATTGATAAAATAAAATTTGAAGCAGGACCGGCAAATGAAACTATTGCATCATCTTTGTAAGGATCTTTAAAGTTGGATCTCTTTACCGGCACCGGTTTTGCCCAGCCAATAAGCGCAAACCCTGAAGCAAAAGAAGCAATGGGCATTAAATAAGTGCCTATTAAATCCGCGTGCTTAAATGGATTTAATGTTAGCCTTCCTTGATTTTTTGCAGTGTCGTCTCCAAACAAACTTGCCGTAATAGCATGAGCAAATTCATGAACCGAAATTGAAATAAAAAATATTGGCAAAAATGTTAAAAATGAGATTAATTTATCGCTAACGTGTATTCCAGACAATTGTTTATCCTCTCGGGTGAAAATCTTTGTGAACTTGTTTAATGTATTCTCTGTCAATGTGTGTATAGATTTGCGTTGTTGAAATATCTACATGACCAAGCATTTCTTGCACAGCGCGAAGGTCTGCCCCTCCTTCTAACAAATGTGTTGCGAAGGAATGTCTAAAAGTATGCGGATGAATTTTTTTGTTTATCCCGGCTTCTTTAGAGTATTTTTCCACAATTTTCCAAACTCCCATTCTTGAAAGCTTTGTGCCGCGATTATTTAAGAAAACATAATTTTCGCTTTTTGTTTTTTTTTCAAGTAGAGGACGACTTTGATGCAAATACTTTGTAATCCAGTTAACCGCGCTGCTGCCTATAGGTATTAGCCTTTCTTTCGAGCCTTTGCCGAAAACCCTTATCACATCTTCCTTAAAAAAAAGATCTGACAATTTTAAATATGCTAATTCCGAAACCCTTGTTCCGCAAGCGTATAATAACTCCAAAAGTGCTCTGTCTCTTAGTCCTAACTTTTCATCAACTTGAGGCATAGACAAAATTGAATCGACTTCTTGTATGGAAAGAACCGACGGGAGGCTTTTTTTTAGCTTTGGAGATGAAAGTTTTTCGACGGGGTTATTTTTTATGTATTTGTTCTTGTAAAGAAAAAGAAAGAATCCTTTTATTGATGAATAATATCGTGCTGCCGAATTTACTGAAAGCCCAAGATTGCTCAACGCCTTGAAAAATGCAGCTAAATGTTTATAATACACAAGCGATGGATCGTTAATGCCAAATTCTTCCAAGAAGCGGATGAAAGCAGTTATATCGCTTTTATAAGATGAAACTGTATTTTCGGAAAGATTCTTTTCTAATCTTATAAGAGATAAATATTCTTTTAAAAATATTTCCATTATTCCAGTTTCTCGTCCGTACTTTTTTCTAATTCATCTTGCTTTGGGTAACGTATCCTGTGGTGGCGTTGCCCTACCAAAATGCTTGTAAACGACTCTTTGATTCTCGTTAAATCATGGAAGGTAATTGGCGCATCATCAAGTTGATTTTCATCTATCCTTGTTTGAATTATATGTCCAATTACATTTTCAACTTTTAGCGGGTCAGGATCTTCAATCGATCTAACGGCTGATTCGCAGCCATCAGCAAGCATAACAATTACAGTTTCCTTAGTGTTGGGTTTTGGACCAGGATATCGATAATTATCAATATCTACTTTCCCTTCTCCGTAAAGTTTTTTTGCCTTATCGTAGAAATAAGAAATTACAGTTGTGCCGTGATGCATAGGAATAAAATCTATTATTTCCTTCGGAAGTCTATATTCTTCACCGAGGACGATTCCTTCTTTTACATGTTTAACAATTAAACTAACGCTTTCTTCAGGCGAAAGATTTTCATGGACATTTAAATTGTTTAATTGATTCTCAACAAAATTTTGCGGCATTATGGTTTTACCGATATCATGATAATAAGCGCCCACTCTTGCCATTAAAGGATTTGCTCTTATACTTTCAGCCGCAGCTTCGGCAAGTGTCCCCATTGTCATTGAGTGATTGAATGTCCCAGGCGCTCTTCGGGCTAAGTCTTTTAATAACGGACGGTCAAAGTTTGATAATTCAACAAGCGTAAGGTCGGTTGTAATTTTAAAAATCTTTTCAAAAAAGATTAACAATCCGTAAGTAAGCACCGGACTTATCAAAGCATTCGTTCCGGCAAATGCGGACTCTATCAAAATTTGGTTTAAAGGAGCAAATCTCTCTAATCCGAACGCTAAAATTGTTGTAAGATAACCGATCAAAACAAAGAGAAATGATCTGAAAATTTGAGAACGGTTTTTAATATCTCTAACTGAAAAAACTGATAGCACACCGGCGAATAAGTTCATGACTGCAAAAGTATAATCATTGCTTCTTAATGCGCCGAGAATTAAAACCGTAATTACCGTACAGTAAAATCCAACTCTTGAGTCGAAAATTATTGTTAATAGCATCGAAGAAACGGGCACAAATATTAAAAACTGCAGAGGAAAATCAACCGATACTTGATTGATCATATAGGCAATGAAAGAGATGAATACAAAATTTAAAGCCAGCAGTAAAATCTTGATGTTATCATGGAAGATTTTTTTTCTGAATAAGAAAAGATAGATTACAAGGAGAGTTAAAAGTGAGGAAATATGCAGAATCTTACCTAGGAATTGAAGTAGATTACCTTCACTGCCTACCCGATCGCCTTTGGCAGCTTTATATGAATCTATTTTTAATTTTGCCTCTTTTGTTATCCTATCATGCTTGGCTATTATTCTTTCGTTCTCATTAACAATTCCGCTGTATCTTGAAACATTACTTACTGCTTGATTAGTCTCTTCTTTTGTTAAATCGGGGCTGAAAATTACATTTGCATAAATAAAATGACCAATGTACTCATATAAAGCCTTTTTAATTTCCGGAGTTAAAGGAAGCTTGTGAATTGCATTTTCAGCTTTAACTTGCATGGAACCTATATTTCCAATATCTCTTATATTTTCTATTTGATCAATATTACCTGTTCTGATTGCTATGCTGTCGTGAAGCGATGGCGTTTGTGTTGTGTCAATTATATTACTATGATAAACACTTTCTAAAATGTCTTCTGTAGGCAAAAATATTAGTCTTGTAAAAATGTTTTGAATGGAGTTTCTTTTATCTTCTTTTGCAAAATTCCGAAAAGTCTTAAATGATTCGTAACTTAAGAATGTAGGATTTAGCCCAGTTGAATCCTCCTTTCTGGAAGAAGACTCAATATATTTTATTAGAAATTTATCATAATTTTTTAGTGAGTCTATAGCTCTTTGCCCAGTGTCGATTTTTTTTAGATAAACAGGATAAATATTCCCTTTGGCCGCTTTGACTTGGGCCTTATATGCTTCGGGGTCTTTTAAAATTGGGAAACTAAAAGGCGCTATTAAATCATCGTGAATCCATATTGAACCAACCGCCACTTCCGATTCGATCGATTCGCCTTTCGGAAACATAAGTGCAATAAGTAAAACCATAACTATTCCGATAATGAGTTTTACCCGGAGACTTGTTCTATATTTAATTTCTACTTTTTTTGCCATAATTGATAAATTTAATTAGAAATATTTAAGATCATCACCGTATCATTCTGCAAAAACTTCTTATTAAATTGTATTTAATATAACAATTTTACAAATATAACTCATGCCAGGACGCAAAGTATTATAAGATACCTCTAAAAACTAAATCTTTTGATACCCCTTTTTTATTGAACACTGCTATTAGTGCTTTGCAAAGAAAAATCTGTGCAAAGATTTACTTATTTGAATGAGACTGTGTCAATTTTGTCACACTATTTTTTCTGCAATTTTTAGGTACGAATTATGGGCTTGGTGGAGGCTTGTTATAGGCTTGTTAGAAGCCTGGTAGAAATGAAGAAAATTTAGGCAAAAAACAGAGGGGAAAAAGACTAAGGTGTGACAAAATGGCCGACATCATCATGCTATGGGAAAGACGCATAGATTATATTTAATTAGCTATTATTATGCAGAAAATTTTAGATATAATGGGAATCTCTATAGACTGGAAGACTGGAATAATGGGAAATTCCACTTGGTTTGGCAGAGAAGTTATTGGTTGTGCCCTAAATTGAAAAAATAGGCAAAATATTACCCAGCAACATTAAATATAAAAAATAATCAATGCCTTAATTTTTTCAACCTCAAATTTTCTTCCTTTGGTTAAAGAATAATTAACCTTAAATTTCATTATTAAAAATTTTTATAGAAATACCGGGTTTACAAAACTCCCAACATTTATAAATCAAAGTAAAGTGAGGTTAATATGTTTGACGGTAATTACAAATTCACCTGCGTTGATCGATTTCTAAAATATGTAAAATACGATACCCAATCAGATGAAGAATCTACAAGTTTTCCATCTACTGCAAAGCAAAAAGTTCTTCTTGCTGATTTAGCTGAAGAATTAAAAGAAATGGGGTTGAAAGACTCTCACATGGATGAGTGGGGCTATGTAATGGCAACGCTACCATCAAACACAATTAAGAAAGTTCCGGTAATCGGATTTATTGCTCACGTAGATACTTCTCCTGCTGTTACCGGCGCGAATGTTAATCCCCAAGTTCATAGAAATTATCAAGGCGGAGATATTAAATTACTAAATGACCCAAACCAGGTAATTAAAGTTTCCGATAACCCTGATCTTGCAGGCATGATCGGTTATGATATTATTACCACTGACGGCACAACTTTGCTTGGAGCTGATAATAAATCAGGAGTTGCCGAAATTGTGGATGCCGTAAATTATTTTTTATCCCATCCCGAAGTTAAGCACGGCGAAATTAAAATTTGTTTTACGCCGGACGAAGAAGTCGGAAGAGGTACTGAAAAATTTGATGTGAAAAAGTTTAACGCTTTTTGCGCTTATACTGTTGACGGGCAAACGCGTGGCGAAGTTGAAATTGAATCCTTTAGCGCAGACTCTGTTTCGATCAAAATCCATGGGAAAAATATTCATCCCGGTTATGCAAAAAATAAAATGGTCAACGCTATCAAAGTTGGCACTACATTTCTCGATTCTCTTCCCAAAGACCGATTGTCTCCAGAAACAACCGAAGGACGCGAAGGCTATGTCCATTGCACAAACTTTAATGGCAACGAGGAATTAACAATCTTAAAATTTATTATCCGGGATTTTCAAACGAGCAAGTTAAAAGAGTATGAAGAATTTCTAAAGGACTTAGCAGAGAAAGCTGTTTCTAAATTCCCAGGAGCAAGATTGGAATTTGAAGTATTTGAGCAATATCGCAACATGAGGGAAATTCTTGATAAACATGCTGAAGTAGCTGGTAATGGACTTGAAGCAATGAAAAGGCTTGGAATTGTGCCTATTCAAAATCCAATACGCGGCGGAACGGACGGTTCAAGGTTATCCTTTATGGGGCTCCCGACGCCTAACATTTTCGCGGGCGAACATTCATACCATTCAAAGTTGGAATGGGTAGCTATTCAAGATATGGAAATGGCGGTAAAAGTTATTGTTGAAATTAGTAAGGTTTGGGAAGAGAAGGCCTATTAGTTTGTAGTGTGTGATTTGTAGTTTGTTGTAGCTTGGATTCGATAAAGTAATTATTAAACGGGGAATATAAATGAGTACGAAATATGAAGAATTGGATATCTATAAACTTTCTGAAAATCTTTCGGATAAAATTTGGGATATAGTTATCACCTGGAATAATTTTGAGAAAGATGTTTTGGGTAAGCAATTAGTAAAAGCTACCGACAGCATCAGTTCAAATATTGTCGAAGGCTCAGGGAACGGTAGCTATGTTGACTATAAAAGATATCTGAAAATCTCCAGAGTATCACTGTTTGAAACAAAGCACTGAGTTTATAAAGCTTTTAAAAGAAAATTGTTAAATGAAGCCGATAAAGATACTATTACAAAAATGATTGATGAATTGATTCCAAGATTAAGTGCTTTTATAAATTATATGGATACCAAATCTAAGTAAAATGATTAATCTGCCACTACAAGCTATAAACAACACACGACAAACTACTCCCGAGCTTATGGCTCCCGCGGGAGACTGGACTATGCTTGTTACTGCTGTTAATGCAGGTGCAAATGCTGTCTATTTCGGTGTGGAAAAATTAAATATGCGCGCTAAAGCGGCTAACTTTACAACTGAGGAACTTCCGAATGTTACAGCCTTTTGTAAGGAGCGAAACGTTAAAACCTATCTTACTCTTAACACAATAATTTATGAAGAAGAAATTGCCGAAGCTGAAGAAATTATCTCTGCCGCTAAAAATTCCGGAGTAGATAGAATAATTTGCTGGGATCTTGCAATTACCCAAATATGCCACAAATATGATATGCCGTTTTGTATTTCTACACAGGCATCTATCTCAAATTCTCTAAGTGCTAATTTTTTTAAAAGCCTCGGAGCTGTAAGGGTTGTACTTGCAAGAGAATGTTCGCTAGAAGAAATAAAAAAAATTCGTACTTCAACTGATCTCGAAATTGAAGCGTTCATCCACGGAGCTATGTGCATTGCTGTTAGCGGACGCTGTTTTATGAGTCATCATCTTTTTGGAAAAAGCGCAAATCGCGGTGAATGTATTCAACCTTGCCGCAGAGAATATGAAGTTATTGATAACTCAATTGATAAATCAATGATCATAGGAGAGGATTATGTTTTATCGCCTAAAGATTTATGCACCATAGAATTTATAGATCAGCTAATTGAAGCCGGAATTGATTCTTTCAAAATTGAAGGAAGAAAAAGAAGTCCCGAATATGTCGCAAAAGTAGTCTCTGTTTACCGCAAAGCAATCGATTTATATTTTGAAGGTAAACTTACCGCCGAAATAAAAAAAGATTTTCTTGCTGAATTAGAAAAAGTATATAACCGTGGATTCTCTGCAGGATTCTATTTTGATAAACCAAGTTCTTCTGAGTATGCCGATATATACGGCAGCAAGGCAACGACACGCAAAGCATACGTCGGCAAAGTTCTTAACTATTTTAAAAAAGCAAACACAGTATTTGTATCGCTTGAATCGGGTAAAATAAAATTAGGTGATGAGATTTTAATTATAGGTGCAACGACAGGGGTTGTTTCCATTAAAATAAATAATATTTTGAAAGATGATGTTGCAACACATGAAGCGTCAAAGGGGGACAAAATAACCTTTCCATGTCAAGAATTAGTCCGCCCCCATGATTCGGTTTATATCGTTATTCAAATTGTTTCTTAAATTTCTCAAACTGATTTTTCAAATCTTCTAATTTTGTTTTTAATAATTCATGTTCTTTTTGTAATTCTTCAATCTTATTTAGTTCATTCATGGCTGCACTATCCTTTTGGTCGTCGCTTCTTTCAGTATCCGGCATACCTGAAAGCAAATGCGCATAACGCGATTCCTTCATTCCTGGTTGTCTCGGAAGTTTTACAATCAAAGGATTTTCCAATTCCATTAAATTTTTTAAAATCTCCTCAACTCGTGCTAAGCTTTCAAAGTTAAACATTCTTCCGGTACGTCCTTTAATTTCGCCGGTAGTCTGTGCTCCACGAAGCATTAGCACACACATAATAGCTGTTTCTTCCGGCGATAAATTTAAGTTCTCAGTAAAAGACTGCCGGTATTTTGCTACTCGTATATCGCTTCCAGTTACTCTTCTTGCCAATGTTTTGCTGCGAAGACTATCCAAAGTTGTACCAATTATTTTTTCATCAAATGAAACAACAGGGTCCCTATTTGTTTTTTGATTGCAAGCATTCATCAAAGAATTTACCGTTAACGGATAATATTCAGGGGTTGTCAATTCTTTTTCAATGAGCGTTCCGATGATGCGAACTTCCTCAAAAGTCAAATCTTTCATCTAAATTCCTTAATATAATTTGTAATTGCTTAATCATAAAAATATAAATGCGGCATTAAAAGGGAAAATGGAAATTTTACAAGTCTATTTTGAATAGTTTAATCAATTGTCAAATACTTTTATAAACTTACTTACCGCCCCGCATCCATTTTGTAGGAATTCTTTATCTATATTTTCAATATAACTCTGGTAAATGTTTTTATTCCCTAAAATTCCAGTAATAAGTTTGGGAAGTTTTTTAATGTTCGGCTCGTAAATCCCCATTTTTTTTTCAACGAGATATTCCATGTTCCCCTTTTCCTGTTCCCAAATATAGTTTGTAATAACCTGGATCTTCTTACACATTAAAATTTCCATGAATGTCGAAGCGCCGCATTTTGTTATAACAATATCCGAAATATTTAATATCTCATAAATAAAGTCTATATATCCGTAAATTTTCAAATTAATTAAATTATTTTTCTCTTTAAGGTATAATGATTTCCTGTATAGTGACTCATTCTTGCCGCATATAATTGCAATCTCGATTTCCTTTAAATTGTTTGAAAGAATTTTTAATATCCTTAGCCCCTGCGGTATCCCGTCTCCGCCGCCTAATATTATAATAATGTTCTTATTGATGTCAAAACCCAATTTCTTTTTTAATATAGGAATTTCATTTGATTGAATCGGGTTTGAAAATTTCTCGTTAAGTATGAATGGAAATAAGTGAAGTTTATCCCTGCTTATTCCTTTATTTATGCACCAGTTTTTTAGTCTCTCGCTAAAGACAATAAAATCCTGATTTTTATTTAAAAACCATAACGGATGTGCAGTGTATGGATCGGTAACTACAGTGATTACAGGAATTGATATTTTAAGTTCTTCTAAGACTTCATGCAATGGTTGAATCAGGAAAAAATGGAATATGATTACTTTATCCGGTTTTGTTGCACTAAAAATTTCACGTAAATAAGGTTTAACATGAAATGAAATCGTATTGCTGCTAATTTTTCCTATAATGAAAACCTTATATATTGCATATATGGTCTGATATAACCATCTTGCCTTTGCTTGCAAAATTCTATAACCGTCCTCAATTACCCATTTAACAATTTTGTTTGTCTTAGTAAAACCATCAATGAGGATAGGCTCTACTTCATCTCCAAAATTTTGTACCAGTGTATTAGCTATCGATTTAGCCGGCGCTAAATGACCGCCACCGGTTTTAAGATATAATAAAAAATATTTCTTCTTTTGATTCATAATTTATTAACGAAGAATAGGTGAATCTTCATGAGACATTTTGCCTGTCTCAAGTACTTCAAGAATTTTATAAGTTCCAAGTTTTCTTGCTTTTAAGAAGCCCGACCACGCTGCTTCTGCAAGCCTTCCTCTATTAAGCAAATCAAACAACCATTGATCAGTGTATTCCGGGTTTTCCTGCTTAATGCCCGCTTGTATTTCAAACAACCATTTTGCATTAAATTGTTCCTGCGATCCGATAGGTGGCGTCATAATTATTGGAAGTCCTAAACCAGCATAAAACGACAGTTCACTCGGCTTCGTCCATAATATGTCTGTTGTACGAATCGCCTCGTTAAACTTAACAAAATAATTCTCTAATTTATCCGAATAAATAATATTTATATTCTCATTTGCCGGACTGATTTCTTTCTTAACATTCTCAAAATAATTCTTTACTGTTTCTTTTGTGCCTGCGGCTAAGTTCAATCTAATTTCTCCTGATTGCAATTTTCCTTTTAAGCTTAAAGCAATAGTTCTACCCATTTCCTTTTGAGCACCTGCTCCTCCGACACTAAAGGTGATGGTGAGCTTTCGTGTATCTTTAAATTTACAATTATCTTCGCCAAGGAAATATTTTACGCCCATTTCATGCATTTCCCAAAATCGATTATTTGGATCGAGGTAAAACAATCGCTGCGTTAAGTCAGCTTTTAATATTCTCAAATCCTTTCCACCTAGCAAATTATCCGACAGCGGAAATCCTGTGGTAAAAATCCTTTCAGTGGGAACACCGTAAGCACTTAGTCTTTGTGCTGCTTTTCCGCATGGTGCAAAATAAATTATTCTGCTTTCCCATGGCTCCTCCGCCACCCAAACCCTGTTTAAATCGGCATCGCAAATAATACAATAGATACTGTCGTATCCGTTTATATCCGCAGCTATTGCAGGAGCAAAAAAGGAGGTTACCAATGGTAAATGTTTCGTGCTGATTTTTTTCAACATTCCCGAGCATAGTCCCTTTTTTATACTCGATGTTAAAAGGTCAACTTGAAAAGTTTTGTTAGATAAATTTCTCATCGGATAAAATGAAGGGATGCGAAGAAATGAATCCAAAATATTAAATACTGGGTTCCCTATAAACGGAATACCTTTGGCGCGTGAAAGAAATTCATAGACGTAAAGAAGCCTTTCCCATAAGATTTTTTCTGATGGCGATACTCCATCGTTAGCGCCTACTAAAATAATTTCTTCTTCGGCTATTTTGCTTAATGGATCTACCGCTCGAAGATGACCATATCCCATACTTGCCGATACAACCCACGCCTTTATTTCTGATTCCAATTTGCAATCCTGTTAAAAATATTTTTCCTAAGACATTGTAAATATAAAACTTGAATTATTAAGAAGATGTTAAGAATTGACCATCCAATCCGGTATAGGGTTACTCTCTGATGCTTTATTTTAGATACCGTTATTTTTATTTACTTAAGTTTTGTCCTAAATTCTATTATATTTCAACCGAAAAGTTAACCGGTCTTCAGTTGTAAATCTATTTTTGAAAATTTCCTAGAAGATTTTTATGAATTATAAATTAAACAAAGCCATTGTCTTCCTATTAGTATCCATAGCTTTTTCGGTTACCTTAAAATTATTTGCTCAGATAAACGATCCGAATTTTAATGAACGATTCAATCTTTCAAGCTATACGGTTTTTACTCCCGGCAGTGATGTAACAGTAAATCTTTTCTCTAACTCAAAAACTGATAATAATTTTCAATTCAGACTTTTTAAGATCACCGATCCGGTTAATTTTTTTTCAAAAATAGATAAGAATTCCCTCAGGATAAACTTTGATATCTGGGCAAATGACAGGCAAATTTTGCTGAAGTATACAAAGCTGGTTAAGCAATGGAATGCGGAAATAAATACTTCCGGAAATTTTGGGGCTAATAATAATCTTGACGTAGGAAAAATTGACGAAGCAGGCACTTATATTCTCCAGGCAATAAAAGGGAACTATGTTGCTTATTGCGGAATTGCGGTTACAAACACAGCTATCATCTATAAAAATAGCGGCAGGCAGGTTCTTGCCTTTGTTGCCGATTCCAAAACCGGTGATGTAATTAAAAATGTCAAATTCAGTTTATATAACGACAATAAACTCATTGCTAAAAAAGATGCCGATAGCTCAGGTTTAGCTCTATTTTCAATTAAGGGAAATATTGACTTCAGCGACGAGAATGCGTTGCTGGTTGCCCAAACTAAAGACGAAACAATTTTAAGCGATCCTTATTTTTATTTCCGGCTCGACGCAAAACCCTACACCGCCTATATCTATACGAATCAGCCTGTTTATCGCCCCGGGCAAACTGTTTTTTACAAGGCTATCATCCGTGAACGAAAGGGCAATAGCTTGATAAATGTTGCCGGTGAAAAATTTAAAATCATAATAAGAACGCAAAAGAGGAAAGATATTTTTTCTCAAGAGATGACAACAAACGAGTTCGGCGCAATATCCGGAAGTTTTAAGCTTAGCGATGATGCCGAGCTTGGAAATTATTCCGTCATTGTTGCCAAAAATAATCAACCTTACTTTGGTTCATTCAGTGTCGAAGAATATAAAAAACCTGAATATTCGGTCACGGTTTCAACTGCTAAAAATCAATATGCGGTAACCGACACTATAAATGCGACGATTTCTGCTAAGTATTATTTCGGCTCTCCTGTTACGGCTGGAACGGTTAATGTAAAAGTATTTAGACAGCGTTATTGGAGACCCTGGTGGCATGGTTCCGCGTTTGCATGGTTCTATAACTCATTCAATATGGGGAAAATTAACTATCATAGTCCAAATGAATTAATTACTCAACAAGAAGGAACGCTTGATAAAAACGGTCATTTAATTTTCCATTATACAGTTGATTCAACTTTAAGTAATGACTTTACCTATACTATTGAAGCTGAGGTGACTGATAATTCGCGCCAAACCGTCTCAGGCTCTGAGGATATTTTTGTAACAAGAGGCAGTTTCAATATATCTACTTCTCCGGATAAATATTTTGTTGAAGCCGGAAGACCGATTGACCTAAATGTTACTGCATCCGATTTTATAAACAAACCTGTAAAGACTGAATTCGAATTAGTTGTAAATTACCCGGAACAAAATATTCATGGTAAAAATTATTTCAGACCTCCGGACGACACGATTCACGGTTCAACGGATTCTACAGGAAAAGGCGTTATCTCTTTTCTTCCGCGACAGCTTTATCAGGGAAGCTATAATTATTTGGTCATTGCTCACGATGAAAAAGGTAGAAAAATTACTGCTGCCGGTTATTTTACCATCGGCGCTTTTCACGGAAATACATTTGAGGGGAATAGGTACGGAGTTCAGATTGAAACAGATAAAGACTCGTATATCAAAGGAGATACTCTCACAGCTGCCATTTTCCTTTCTCAGCCAAACGCACAGATTCTTGTTAGCTACGAGGCGGCTAATTTTCTTGGCTATAAAATTTATGACGTAAAAGGTACTTCGCTGAATATAAAAGAAAAGCTAACAACTGATTTTGCGCCAAGCTTCAATATTTCCGTTACCTTTATGAAAGATAAACAGCTTTACACAAGCTCGAAGTTGATCGGAGTGCTTGATAAAGACAAGCTGCTTAACATTTCTTTGAAGCCGTCAAAGAAAATCTTTAAGCCTGGCGAAGAAGCTTCTTATAAAATATTGGTGACGGACCAAAAAGGAAAGCCGGTTAAGAATGTATATCTTTCTTTTGGTATGATTGACGAGAGTATTTATTCTATCATGAAAGATAACACGCCGGAGATTCAAAACTTTTTTTATGCACCAAAATATTCTTTCATGCCGGTTTATAGCTCGCTTCAAAATAATAATTACAACGGCTCCAGCCGAAGGCTGCTGCTAACGGATAAAGTTTTATATAATGCAAAAAAACTTAGCGAAAAAGGAAACGCCGGTCTTTCAGGTAAACTAATTTCCCGCCCCGGTTTTGTAAAATATGATAATATTTTTGTCCTCCTTAGCGGTGAAAAGTATTTTTACAAAATTAAAGCTGATTCCCTCGGCAATTTTAATTTTAATGATATTGTAGCCAGTAATTATGATTTTTATATCCTTCTTGATAACGCCGAATTGCTTTACAAAGGAAAAGTTGACGTAACCGGAATGGCTTCTCAAAACTTTGATATGGGGGATTTTCAAAACACAATTCCAACCCCGCCCTCTCCACGATTTCTTGGCGGGCAAGATTTTGTTAAAATGAATTCCGGAATTTCTCGGACTATAGCGACACAACAAGGAATAATGTTCAGGGGAATGAGCGAAACACAATATATTCAACCGCAGCTAAGATCAAATTTTGTCGATGCGCTTATCTGGAAACCTGATGTAGTTACTAATGAAAACGGTATTGCCGATGTTAATTTCAAAATGCCGGATAATTTAACTACCTGGCGAGCTACAGTTAAAGGCATAACTGCAAACACGGAAGCCGGGCAGCAAGAGGATAAAATTATTTCAAGAAAAAATTTATTGATACGAATAGAAGCTCCGAGATTCTTTAGGCAGGGTGATGAGGTTACCATTTCAACAATCGTTCATAATTATTTAAACGGAATAAAGAAAGTTAAAATTTCTTTTGCACCCAAAAATATTCAACTTGTTGAATCGAAAATTGATCAGCCGGGATCAAGTAAAAATGAAAAATGGGAGAAAAGAAATTCCTATTCAATTCCGGTTCAAAATAATTCCGAAGTAAGAATTGATTGGAAAGTAAAAGTTACTGCACCCTCAGATAGTGCGGTATTGCTTGCAGAAGCATTGACTAATGAAGAATCAGATGCAGTGGAAATAAAAATCCCGGTACATCCAGCAGGTATAAAAGAAATTAATCCATTAATTGCAGATATTTCCGGCAACAATTCCAGTAAGGATATTGATTTTATCATTCCTAAGAACTCAGATGTTCGAGCCGCGAAATTTTCTTTCTCGGTTTCACCTTCACTTGCCGGGACAATATTAAAAGCGCTTGACGATCTCGTCGGCTATCCTTACGGTTGTGTTGAACAAACAATGAGCCGGTTCTTACCATCAATAATTGTCGCAACTACTTTTAAAGAAATAAATGCTCCTTTAAAAGCGGAAACCTTAAAGGAACTTCCGGTGGACGTTGATGCGGGGTTAAAAAGATTGTATGGCTTTCAGCATCCCGATGGAGGTTGGGGCTGGTGGACGAATGACCAGACAAATCCATATATGACTGCCTATGTTATTTACGGAATGAGCCTTGCTAAAAACGCCGGATTCTCAATAGATTCAACTTCGTTTAATTATGGAATAGAAAACCTGACAAAACAATTAAAAAATTATAATAGCTTAGATCCGACAACAATTGCTTTTATGATTTATGCATACACGACGGCAATGGCTGGAAATAATTTTGATCATTTAACCTATGTCAAAATTATAGATGAACTAATTCAGAAAGATTTGAACCCATATTCTCTCGCTTTGATTTCTATAGCTTTGAATAATATGAACTCCCGAACACTTCTCTATTCCGTTTTAGAAAAATTAAAAAAGTTGGTTCAAGAAGAAAAATCATTTGCTTTCTGGAGCGGTAAGGAATGGCACTATTCATGGCAAGAAGATAAAGTTCAAACTACAGCGTTTGCAGTAAAAGCTTTGTTGAAAAACAATTTTGATCCTGAGCTTATTTCCAAAGCAGTAAGGTGGCTGTTAAACCAGAAGCAGGGATTTTCATGGCAGTCAACACAACAAACCGCCAGTGTTATTTTTGCTTTATCAGATTATCTTAAATCGACTAATGAACTTAATCCCAATTTTGACGTTTCTGTTTTTTTGAATGGCAAAAAACTTTTTACTAAGCAATTTACTAAAGAAGATATTTTTAGCGATGAGTCGACAATTAAAATTGATGGCTCCAAAGAGGATTTGTTGAAAAAAGGTATAAACAAAATTACAATAAAAAAATCAGGCAGCGGTAAATTATATTTTAGCGGAGTAAATGAGTTCTATTTGCCTGAGAAAAAGATTGCTGATCCAAATAGCAAAATTGATGTAAAGCGCGAATACTTTGTTCTGAGACCGCAGCAAAGTGATAATAAAATCATTTATTCAAAAGAAAAACTTAACGGTACGGTAGAGTCTGGCGATTTAATTCTTGTTAAAACTCATGTAGAAATAGACGAAAATAATCTTCAATATTTAATTCTTGAAGATATGCTTCCTTCCGGTTTTGAAGCTGTAAAAGATGAAAACAATTTCCAGATTGAAGGTGAAAACAATAACCGCTTTTACGGCGGATTTGGATTTAGACCAATGAACTGGTTTTATGCTGATAAAGAATATCATGACGACAAAGTCTCCTTCTTTGTAACCAACTCTACAAAATCAATGAATTTTTCGTACATAATTCGGGCAGAAATACCCGGAGACTTTAAGGTTTCCCCGGCTCGATGCTATCTAATGTACTATCCGGAAGTTATCGGAAGAAGCGCTTCCACAGAGATAAAAGTTCGCGATCGGTAATGAAGTAACGTTATTAAGTGACTCTTGGAAAACCTGTCTGCCGCCAGGCAGGTTGGAGAAATGGAATTATGCAGTATTTTCATTACCCCAATACTCCATTTCTCCATTTTTCCGCCACTCCATCTTTATTTCCCACGATTCCTCCTTCTTTCCCTCTTATAAGAAATAATCAGGCACTTTAGTTATAAGTTCTTAATTATGAAAACCTTCCTTTGAATAATTCTTTGAAAATTTTGAATAAACTGGTTGGCATATATATTGATTTTTAATTGCCATCTGTTAAAGTCTATTTTTTAACAAAAAAGATTGAAAAATGATTAAGGGAACTGTAATTATCGACCGGGATATTTGTAAAGGATGTGAACTCTGTATAGTCGCATGTCCCCAAGAAAGTCTTGGATTATCTAAGCAAATTAACATAAACGGGTACCGCTTTGCTGAACTTGTTCAGGATAATTGTACAGGTTGTGTCAATTGCGCTCTTGTTTGCCCAGATGTGGCAATAACTGTTTACCGTCAGCCAAAATCGGCAATAAAAAATGCCGGTTAAATAGTAATCTATGACCTAAAAACTTTTAATGATTGGTTTTACAAATGGAACAAGAAAAAATATCGAAAAACGAAGCCAGCCAAAACGGTAGGGAAGCCCGGCTTATGAAAGGTAATGAGGCATTAGCCGAAGCCGCAATAAGAGCAGGAATTGATGCGTATTTTGGATACCCAATAACTCCTCAATCTGAAGTGCTGGAATACTTTACAAACGAAATGCCTAAACGCCACGGCGTAGTTCTCCAGGCAGAAAGCGAAGTTGCCGCAATCAATATGATTTACGGTGCTGCCGGCGCCGGCGGACGGGTTATGACATCGTCTTCAAGTCCGGGAGTAAGTCTTATGCAGGAAGGGATTTCTTATATTGCTTCTGCTCAGTTGCCTTGCCTAATTGTTAATGTAAGCCGCGGAGGTCCCGGATTAGGCACAATCCAACCTTCTCAAGGTGATTATTTTCAGGCTGTTAAAGGCGGCGGACATGGTGATTATCATTTAGCCGTTCTCGCCCCTTCTTCTGTTCAAGAAATGGCTGATTTTGTTTTTGACGCTTTTCGCCTTGCAGAAAAATATCGAATTCCCGCTATGATATTAGCCGACGGAGCTTTAGGACAAATGATGGAAAAGGTTATACTCCCCGAAGAAGGCTCTCTTCCAAAAATGCAAAAACCCTGGGCTACTACCGGTAAACCCAATTCTCGTGAAAGAAATATTATTACTTCTCTTTTCATTGAACCTGAAAAAATGGAAATGATAAATCTGGGACTTCAGGAAAAGTATCGCCAGATGCAATCAGAAGTCCGGTTTGAAGAATTTGCTCTTGATGATGCTGATATTGCTCTTGTGGCTTTTGGTCTTTCAGCGCGGATCTGTCAAAAAGTTGTTGACCTCGCAAGGGAAAAAGGTATTAAAGCCGGATTGTTAAGACCAATCACCCTCTACCCTTTCCCTAAAGATATTTTAAGCAAACTTGCCGAAAAGGTAAATTTTATGCTCGTTGTTGAAATGAATGCCGGACAAATGATTGAAGACGTAGCATTGGCGGCTAATGGAAAATGTCCTGTCTATTTTAAAGGTAGAATGGGCGGAATGATTCCCTCGCCGGAAGAAGTTCTAAAAGAATTGGAATCTCTTGTTGAAAAACAAAGCGTAAGTCAAGATTAAAAGGAAAAATCTATGGAAATGATAATGGAAACAGAAACAGCAACTACTTTAAATGGTTTTGAACTGGTTTACAAAAAACCTTCTACATTGACTGATACACCTTTTCATTATTGCCCCGGATGCGGACATAGTGTTGTGCATAGACTTCTGATGGAAGTAATAGAAGAATTGGGGATTCAGGAACAAACCGTTGGTGTCGCTCCTGTTGGATGCTCGGTCTTTGCCTATAATTATATGAACATCGATATGCAAGAAGCAGCTCACGGAAGAGCCAGTGCTGTAGCGACCGGGATCAAAAGAATTTTACCTGATAAGTTTGTGTTTTCTTATCAAGGTGATGGAGACTTAGCTGCCATTGGAACAGCCGAAACGGTTCATACAGTGAATCGCGGTGAAAATATTTTAATGATTTTCATTAACAATGCAATTTACGGAATGACCGGTGGGCAAATGGCGCCAACTACTTTGCTTAAACAAGTTACGTCAACTTCTCCTTACGGAAGAAATAAAGAAGCAATGGGTTATCCGCTAAAAATAACTGAACTTCTCGCTCAACTTCCAGGCGCATACTATGTTTCAAGACAAGCCGTTTACAATGTAAATGCTGTAAGAAAATTAAAGAAGGCAATTGAAAAATCTTTTGCCTATCAAAAATTAAATAGAGGAACAAGTTTTATTGAAGTCGTTTCAAACTGTCCATCCGGTTGGAAGATGACACCGGTTGAAAGCAATGTATGGCTTGAAAAAAATATGTTTCCGCAATATCCTTTGGGCGATATTAAAACGCCGAAAGATTAATAATCCTAATAATGTTTTGAAGGAATTCATAAAATGGATAAAGCTCATGAAATAATCTTTGCAGGTTTCGGCGGTCAGGGAATCCTGTCAATGGGACAAATTATTTCCTACTCCGCTATGATCGAAAATAAGGAAGTAAGCTGGATGCCTTCCTACGGGCCTGAAATGCGTGGCGGTACTGCAAACTGCGTTGTAATAGTTTCTCCATCTAGAATTAGCTCCCCGATTATCTCAAGATTTGATTCCGCCATTGTTCTCAATCAGCCTTCTCTTGAAAAATTTGAACATGAAGTTAAACCTGGCGGACTTTTGATTTATGAAGAATCTACCATTATTAATCCGCCCAAAAGAAATGATTTGGAAATTTTATGTGTTCCTGCTAATGAAGAAGCGCAGAAACTCGGCAAGAAGCAGGTTGCAAATATGATTTTAGTCGGAGCTTTTCTTGCAAGGCGTCCTATAGTAAAAATTGAGACCATAATAAAAGCTTTGAAAAAAGTTTTACCTGAACGTCATCATCATTTAATTCCCCTTAATGAACAAGCTTTGATGATCGGACAAAAAATAGCAAACCAAATGGAAAAGGAAATTATTCAACTTTAATATGATGTCATTCATCATAGAAAAGAGAAAGAAAGATGAAAATAGAAGATGTAAGATGTGTTCATGCCTGCAAAAACACCTGTGCAATGTTGAATGAATCGCTGCGTAAGGAAGCTGCAATTGTTCGTTTTTATGAAAGCATCCTGGAAGATTGTAATTTGCCTGAAGTTAGAAGCTTTGTAGAAACCACTATTGAAGAAAGAAGAAAGAGTATATTAAAAATCATTCAAAAGCTGAATGAGATACATGCACGCTCCCAGGTTGTAGATGGAATGATTTCAAGCTTTAATAATATTGACGGATAGGGGAAGCGTCAATATTATTATAGTTTGACTAACGGTAAATGAATGAGTATATTTACATACTAAATTTAACATCGCGGGGTGGAGCAATTGGTAGCTCGTCGGGCTCATAACCCGAAGGTTGTAGGTTCAAGTCCTGCCCCCGCTACTAAGAAAGCCTGATTAAAATATCAGGCTTTTTGTTTTTTATAAAGTCAGGACATTTTAGTTATACTACAAGTATAGTAGAATTATACGAGGGTTGTAGGTTCAATTCGCCGCGGCGAACTGCCCCCGCTACTAAGAAAGCCTGATAAAAAAATCAGGCTTTTTGTTTTTATAAGACTAAGATTTTAAGCTATTCTAAAAACAGACTAGACTGATAATAATTAAAAATGGTTTTATGACCATAACAAGAAAAACATATTATGCATATGTAATCCGAAGTCAAGAGGGCTATCACTATACAGGAATGACTGAAGATTTAGAAAAGAGGTTATTAGAACATAATGAAAAAAGACTTTCTTTCTGGACTAAAAGAGGAAACAATTGGAAATTAATATATAAGGAAGAATTTGTAAATAAATCTGATGCATTAAAAAAAGAAAAGTGGTTAAAAAGTGGAGTGGGACGAGAGTATATAGAAAACCTAGTAAAATAACCCGAAGGTTGTAGGTTCAATCTGCCGCGGCAGACTGCCCCCGCTACAAAAAAAAGCCTGATAGAAAAATCAGGCTTTTTGTTTTTTATTAGATCACGACCCCTCTATTTAGCAAACTATGCTCATTTAAGCAAAACTAATTTCTTAGTTGCTACAAATGATCCAGCCTTAAGACTGTAGAAATAAACTCCGCTTGCTAGATTCGATGCGTTAAATTCTACTTTATAATTCCCTGCTGGCTTCTGCCCATCAACTAAATTCGCTACTTCTCTTCCTAAAATATCATATATTTTCAAACTGACACTGCTTCTAAAAGGTAAGCTGTAGCTAATAATAGTAGTCGGATTGAAAGGATTAGGATAATTTTGGCTTAGGTAAAAAGTTGATGGTGCGGCAGTTATATTATCCTTATTCGAAATTCCCGTCAAAAGGGAATTATTATAATCAGCGGTTAGCACTTGTCCTCTTATTTCGCCTGCGGGAAAGTTGGATGTATGCACGTTTATATATACTCCTTCCCTGAATATATCCGGTAAAATATCGTCGCTAATATTCGCCCAGAAAGAATCAGTAGTGCTGTCAGTGTAAGAAATCGGTTCAATCACACCGCCGTTGGAATCTGAAGGAGCTAGATGGAAGTGTGCTGCCGTAAGTTTGGATGATAAACCGGCAACAGTTATTCTATAGAATAAAGTGTTGTTACTATAAAGCAGCCACGCAGTCCCCGAACCTTCAGTAGAAACTGGTGGTACATCAAAACTTCCGCCTAAATTAGCTATAAATGTTTCTCCTTCGGTTAAATTAACTTGTCCTCTGATTTCTCCTCCGGTATGTGTTGTAGAGTGAACATTAACATATATTCCTCCTTTTATCAGATCAGCTGCTAAAGTATCCGGAATATTTGTCCAAACGCCTGTAGCTGTATTGCCATTGAATGTAGTAATAGGCTCAACTACACCCCCGCTTACACCTGGCATACCGATATGAAAATGAGATCCAGTAAATCCGCCTGAAAGATTTGCGTATGTTATACGGTAAGCTAATGAAGTTCCATCATCTGATAACTCAAACCAGCCTGTACCTGATGCGCTTGTATTTACCGCAGGTGTCTCATTGCTGCCGTCTAAAGATGCTGTAAATGAAATTGATCCGATTCGGTTAAGTTGACTTCTTATTTCACCTCCCGGATACACTGTTGAGTGAACATTAACATATATACCTCCGGTTATTAAATCAAAAATATCCGTATTGGTCAAATTGCTCCAGGTTCCGTATGCAGAGCTATCTGTAAAGGTAATTGGTTCCGCAACTCCGCCGTTTGTTCCGCTTTGTCCAAAATGAAAATGAGCAGCAGTTAAAGTTCCCGATAATCCTGCAATAGTAATTCCGTAGGATAACGAAGCAGTTGAATTTGAATCTGTAAGAACTGCCCACCCGGTTCCTGTTGCAGTAGATGAGTCAGCTGATGTCACCCCTGAAGCGTCAAGCGACATAACGAAAGCTATTCCTTTCGCAGGTTCTAATTGCCCTCTTAATTCACCGCCTGGATATTTGGTTGTGTGGATATTAACATAAATTTCTCCCTTAAGTAATTTGGAGAATATACTATCCGGAATATTTGACCAACTTCCACTTGCAGAATTACCATTAAATGAGTTTATACCTTCCACAACACCTCCAGATACCCCCGGCATCCCTAGGTGAAAATGTGCTGCGGTAAATGATGATGTCAAACCAGCATAGGTTATATGGTATGACATGGTGGTCCCGTCCGGAGACAGTTCTCCAAAAAATGTTGCTGTCCCATGAGAGGTGTCGGAAGGACTTTCCTGTGCTGCATTCAAGGATGCTACAAAAACAGTTTGAGGAGCAGGGGGAGGCGGTGTCATTGCTTGAGAAAAAAGTTTTATTGTAAATACAACTATTATAGACAGAATAATTAAAGGTAAGGTCTTTTTCATGATATCACCATGCTATTGTTAATTAATTATTTATTTTAATATCCAGCCAAATAATCGCAACATATTTAATAGCTATTCGAAAATTAATTCTTCGATTAGAAGTAGTTTGAAAATAACAATTACTAAATGATGTAGTATTTCCGCGGAGAGAAATTAGTATTTGAAAATTAAATTCAAAATGATGTAAGATAACTTGTGGGTAAGAATATGACCTGCGGTATTCGGAATCACACTTTAATAATTTTAATCTACAAAAGACATCTATAAATTTCTAAAAATCATTCTTATAAAATCTTTAACAATATTCCAATGATCATTTCGAACTATCTATAATTTGGATAATTCCTGAATGATAATCAGTAGCTTTGAAGAAGTGATTTTCAAAATCGCTGCTGTCGAAAAGATAATCATATTCTTGCTGATACAACATTTCAACATATTCTTTAATAATCGGATTGAATAATCCCGTCATTTGCAGCATCCATTTTTTGAGTACCATGTATTTGGGCTTAACTTTATATGCTGCAGCAACAGCTTCAACAAATTGTTTACCGGTCATCGCATCCCTATCTGTAGGTAAATGCCAAACGCGATTGTATGCGCTAACTGTATTTCCAAGCATTGCTGTAGCTCTTGCGGCATCCGGGGTAAAAGTTAATGAATGTTTTGTTTTATCATTTACGAGCACCTGTGCAGATTGACCATTCCTTAATTTTTCAAACACAGTTGACCACAAAAATGAATTTGAAGTATTTCCGTAAAAATCCGCTGCACGCGCAATTAATGCCTTAATGTTTCCTTTCTTAACCTCATTCATCAATTGTTCGGCTATCTTTGCCCTGACTTCTCCTTTTTTGCTTGAAGGATTTATTGGGGTGTTTTCTTTCATCCACCCATTTACTTTACCGTACATATAAACATTGTCAAAAAAAACTAACCTACAATTATTTTTTTTACATGCAGTAATTACGTTCGTCATTATTTTCGGCCATAGGTCTTGCCACACTACGAACTTATATTGCAATCCAACAGTAAGATAAACTACTTCCGAATTTCTTACAGCATCCTCTGTTTGCGATGCATCCGATAAATCAGCTTTAAATAATTCATCTGTTGGATGAATAGCTTTTGGATTTCTGCTTACTAATCTAATTTTATCAGTGTACTGAGGAAGAATTTTTGCGAGTTCATTTCCTATTACACCACCTGTACCTAATATTGTTTGCATATAGTCTCTCTATTTTATTACTCCTTACCCGAAGGGTCAACTTTATTCATATCTGCTTTCTAAGAAGTAAACCTTATTATTTAATCTGACTTATTGTAAAAAAATAATTAATAATTAAAGTTACGCATAAATGTATTTTAACAGAAAAAAAATCCATATCTGTCATTCCCACTAAAGTGGGAATCCATTTTTTCGTTTGTTTTAGCAAAGTAGATACCCGCTTTCGCGGGTAGGACATGCAGTTTTTACGATTTTGCGTAACTTCAGTTAATAAGATAATAAGTTTTAATAATAAAATCCAAGAAGTGAAAAAAGATTTGTAAATTTCCCAACTCCAGCATTTCAATACTACGGTGCCCAACGACCACACTAATAAAGGAATCCGTTTTTGCTGGTTTGTAAGGAATAATGATTCTTTGGAGGCAAATATAGATGTTATTTTTTTGAACTACCTTAGTGCTATTCTTCTTCCAACAACTTTTTTATTTCAATCAATATTGGATTCCATCCTCCGCCCTGGATTGTTTCGTTGTATCTTTTTTCTCCGTCTCCGACAGTTGCATAATCCCCCTGGCTTACTGTTAAAATTGTTTCTCCCTTTACTTCCGATAAGGCATAAGTTACTGTTAGATAGTTTTCAAGTATATCAGCAATTCCAGAATTTGGATCAATAGTAGTGTATTCTAAAAATTTTCCTTTATCAATTTGAACAATATTTCCTTTTACAGCCACCATTTCTTTACCGCCAAAAACTCCTTTCCACAATAACGGACTGCCTGCTTTCCAATCGGAAACAGTTTCACAGCCGAACATATATTTTTTCGTTTGCTCCGGGTTTGTCAGCGCATCCCAAACCTTTGAAGCCGGCGCTTTAATAGAAATGCTGTTTTTTACAATAAGTTGTTTACTCATATTGATCTCCTTGTGAATTAGTGTCGTCCATAAATATTACTTCTTTAGGCAGAATGTACCTATAAAACTGTAATCCGCCCGGGTGAATAATAGAAATTAATTAATGTTTTTAATACCATATTAATTTATTATTCCATGATATTATTTTCCAGTGATTTCATCTCTCATTTCAACATTCATCTTATCAAAACTAAAAAGTAAGTCTTTATAAGGACAGTTGTTTTTGCGAAAATCACAAGAACTTATTTTGAAAAATCAATTCAAATAATTGAATAAAATATTTTTATATCCTAATAAGACTGAACTCATTGGTGATTTATATTCTGCAGAATTACAATTAAAAGAATTACGGTTCGATGTTGGTTTATAATTGATAGATTTACAAGTAATCAAAAAGAAAGATACCGGTCTAAATCATCACCTAGATTTTTCTTTACCTTTAAAGTATTTACACCCCAATTGATAGCATTCATAAAAATATTTTTCCCCACCTAAATCAGAACCAATATTAAAGAGAAACAAATTTGCCTTATAAGAATAGAAATAATAATTATTTTTAATCCCTAAAATTTTCTTGTTTATTCAACTTGACGGCTTATTGAGGTAATTAATTATTCTAAAATAATTAACCCTGTCAAAAACCAAATAATGATATTTAACAAAAAGGATTTGCCCTCAGAGTTTTTCTACCTTTCTATAACATTTCTTAACAGATAGTTAATACAGAATAACAAGGAATTTTTATATGTACTTAGAGGAAAAACTTTCCCTTACATTCTTATTTTTTGCTTTACTAACCTTCACCTGCTTTGGACAAACGAAAAATATTTCCACAGTCAGCGGTTTTGTCTATGATAAATCAACGGGCGAGTCTTTAATCGGCGCTAATGTATATATCCCCGGTACTCAACTTGGTAATATTACGAATAACAGTGGCTACTTTGTTATATCTGATATTCCCGGAGGGAAACAAAAATTAATTGCAAGCTACGTTGGCTATAACACTATGGTAAAAGAATTATCGCTAAACGGTGAGCAGCAGCTTTTAAGAATTTATTTGGTTCCGAAGGCATATAAAATCGGTGAGGTTTTAGTAAAAGGTGATTCTATGAAACTTGCTGATAAACTTTTTGCAAAACCATTATCTACTATAGTTATGAGTTCCCGCCAGGTAAATGAAATTCCAAAAGTAGTTGAAGCTGATCTTCTACGCGCCTTGCAAACAATGCCCGGCATAACCTCACTGTCTGATTTTTCTTCCGCTATTTATGTACGCGGCGGAACACCGGATCAAAATCTTTATCTTGTTGACGGCGCTGAAATATATAACCCTGAACACGCCTTTGGCATCTTCTCAACTTTTAATACTAATGCAATTAAAAGGGTGGATGTTTCAAAAGGCGGTTTCGGCGCAGAATATGGCGATAAGCTTTCATCGGTAATTGATGTTACTAACCTTGACGGCAATAGGAGAAAATTTGAAGGTAATTTTAATTTAAGTCTTATCGCAGCCAATTTAACTTTGCAAATGCCTCTTGGCTCCTTCGGTTCATTATCAGGTTCTTTCCGGCGAACTTATATAGATCAAACATATTCCAGGTTTATTAAAAACTTACCCTCTTATTATTTTTATGATGGAAACTTAAAAGGCTTCTTCCAGCTTGGCGATAAGGATAACCTTACTGCAAGCTACTTTGGCAGTAAAGATAATCTTAATTTTCAGGTCAACAATACTTCACCCCAAAGTCCTCACGTACTTTATAATTGGGGAAATACAATAGGATCAATTAACTGGGAACATCTCTTTAGCGATAAGATTTTTTCAAGATTCATGCTTTCAACCAGTAATTTTAATTCTAATTTTAGCTTCAACCAATCACAACCGATAGAAGAAAATAATTCTTTAGCTGACTATACTGCGAAAGGATCACTTGAATATTATATAACCAATCAGCTTAATCTGAAAGCAGGTGTGGTGTATAAACAACTTAATCTATTATACAATTTTAACTGGAATGCAGGACTTGTAAATATCAACAATAAAGCTAATGAAGCAAATGCTTATACAAGCCTGTTGTGGAAACCTGATCCCGTGTGGGATATCGAAGCCGGTTTTAGATTCAACAAGTTTGCTTCAGATAAAACTTTTACAAATTATGAACCGCGCTTTTCTATCAAGTACAGACTATCGGAATCAAGCAGCTTAAAATTTGCCACAGGATTATACGACCAATACCTCGATAGTATCCAAAGGCTATTCATCTCAAGTATCTGGATGGCGGCTGATAAAAATATAAATAGCTCGAGCGCAACGCATTTTATCTTTGGCTATGAAAAACAAGTGAACAACTTTTTTGTCTTTGAAGCGGAAACATATTTAAAGAATTATAAAAACCTCTATATCTTCAATCAGAATTTTAATGCTGAAATAGCTCCAAACTATTATGAGCCAAACGGCAATCCTGTATATACTTCATCGCAAAATTTATTTACTCGCGGAGACGGTAGATCATACGGGCTTGAACTAATGTTAAGAAAAGATATTGGAGCCGTTACTGGCTGGATTTCATATTCGCTGTCTCAGACAAAATATACTTTCGACGGCATAAATCAAGGCAATGCGTTTGAACCAAGACAGGACAGAACTTCAGTCCTAGATTTCGTCTTGAACGGGAACGTTACTGATATATTCAATGGGAATTGGAATGGAAGCGAAACAAAGCATTCATCAAACTGGTTGCTTGGATTGAGTTTCATTTATACTTCCGGTCAACCTATTACTGTCCCTGCATCGGCTTACTTTGTAAATTCTCTTCCGGCTTGGGATAATTATGGCACCGGCAGCCAGGACCTCCCAAGTTATAAGTTATACCCGGGTGCAATTGATACTTATAGGCTTCCCGCTTATATAAGATTAGATGTAAGCATTACATGGGAAAAAGATTACGGCTCCTGGTCTTTTTCACCGTATCTTCAAATATTTAATATCGGTAATAGAAAGAACGTTTGGTTCATTAGCTACAGTAGTAACATTACCAATGGTGCGATTGTGCAAAATGTATCAACCGTAGATATGCTTCCATTTCTTCCAAGTCTCGGTGTAACAATTAAATTCTAAATCAACATTGCTAAGACTATATGGAAAAAATTTATCTTAAAAAGAGGTCTTTTATGAAGTATATAAAAATATTATTTCCGCTTTTTATTTCATTTATGTTTATGGAATGCGGCAACCCCGGCGTTAATGTAGATAACGCACCTTATGAGCCTAAAATAACCGTTGAAGGATATTTATATTGCGGTGAATCAATCAATAATATTAAGCTAATGAGGAATTACGCACTCGGTACTCCTGTCGATCAGAGCGGTCTTTATCTTACGCCTGCATCCAATAATGTAACTGCTACGATAAATGGTTTACCTCTCACCTTTGATCCCCAGACCAATACTTATTATAACGGCCAGGTCATTGTAGATTACGGTAAAGCATACACACTCGAAGTTTATGCTACAATAGATGGAAAGAGGCTTCATACAACATCAACTACAACAACACCGCAAAAAGGATTTCTAGTTCTCAATAAGAACCTAGGTCAGTTTGCCTATAACACAAACCCTATTATTATAAATTTTAATACTTCTCCCGGAACAGGCTTTTATATTTTCTCAGTCGTTCCGGATTCTGCAAGCACAAATAATTTTATTTACAATAACGTTTTTAGATCAAATCTGGATTCTGCTAAGGTGGAGAGTAATCTTAATGATTATAAATTTAGATATGAAACTTTGAATAATATTGATTCTTATACCGGTAGTATTTATCCCTTTACTATAAACATTAGAGATACTTGGTTCTATAGCACATACACCGTTATTGCTTATGCAGGCGATACAAATTTCAAAGACTATTTAATGACCGCTCCGTCGGTGCAGGAATTTGACGGCAACTTTCATGAGCCTGTTCAAATATTTAACGGCGATGGCATCGGAGTATTTGCTTCAGCTATAAAAGACACGGTTACTTTTTCAATAATTAAATAATCTAAGTAATTATTGTGAGTCTAACTATTATCCTTAACTTTTTGAAAAGTTACTCTCCCGGCAATTAATCTTCGAAATATTCGGTTCCGGATTTAGCAAGATATCCCCATTTGCCTCCGGAGTTGACTATCACGAGAGTATCATTTCTATCTGTAATTTCATCATACTTTATCGGGGTTATTCCTCTTCCTTTGATATTAATTAAGCCCCACCAACCGTTTAATTCTACCTTTGCAACTCCATCCATAAACTCACTTACCGATGAATAGTTATTATTGATTACCATTCTTCCTTCCATGTTAATGTAACCCCATTTGCCATCCAGTTTAACGGGTACTAACCCTTCACTGAATTTCCCAATATCTTCATATTTCGGAGAAATCATTTGTTTCCCTGTTATATCTACAAATCCCCATTTCCCATTTAACATTACTGGAAATAAGTCATTAAAATATTCTCCGATACTATTATATTGCGCCGGTATAATTTCCTGACCGCTTGAATTAATCACTCCCCATTTTCCGCTGAATACTTCAGATCCTTCTTTCCTTTTTACACCGAAATTGATCTTTGCAAACCCGTTTCTGAAATCTTCGACTTCGTCATATTTAATATCTGTTATCTCTTTGCCGCTCTCATTAATAAAACCCCACTTATTGTTCAACTGTACCCTTACAAATCCCTCATGAAAATCACCTACAAAATCGTACTGAACCTGTATAATGATTTTTTTATTCTTATCACAGAAACCCCATTTATCTTTTTTCCTGTAAGGGATCAGTTTATGCTTTGGGTCATTCATAATGTTCTACTCCTATTATAATTACTACTCCTCACCTTACGCAGTAACCACTCTTTGGAATTATGAAATACCAGAATAATGAAAAATACTGTTTAATTCCATTATTCTATTACTGCAGTATACCAGGAGTTGCGTAACGTGAATTATTTATGTGAAACTTGTGCTTTTTCTTTTAAAGAACAAAGAACAATCTCAAGATATATTATCTCCTATGAATTTCAATGGCAAAAGTTTGCAGTCAGCCCAAAATAAAAATGAAGTCATTAGTACAAAATCTCTTAATTATTCGTGTCATTTCGACTGAACCTGCCTGTCCGGTAGGCAGGTCATCAAAGGAGATGTCCCATAATATTCATGTCATTTCGACTGAGTCATCGAAGGAGAAATCCCATATACAAGCTCAACTCTCATGATAATCATGGGATATCTCAGTCGATGATTTATCCCGTATGCGGGACTCCTTCGATATGACAGAAGGAAGCAGCTGTCATTCGACCGGAGGGTCTGCCCCGTATGCGGGGAGAAATCCCATGAATAGCCCAGATACAAGAATTGAACAAGATATATCTCCCCCGCAAAGGAGGTAGGCGCTCGATGGCTTATCCCGTATGCGAGATTCCTTCGATATGACAATGGTGGATTCTTAGATAGATGAATAAAACATTCAATCAAAAATCATCCACTGCGTCTTTCAGCCGCAGAGCGGTGATACATTAGTAGAAGGATATACCGAAAAAGAATTAAAGCTCCGGAGGAGCGACACATAACCATTGTGAACAAGATTATCGATTTTCATGTCAAACCCTTTCGCAATTGTATCGCCACTCTGTGGCTCTTTTATTTTTTTGTTTGCTATTGTTCTACTAATATGCCGCACCTCTGGTGCTTTTCCCTAAAAATGATGAATCTCTTTTATATAATTTTAGCAAACTACAATACAGCGCATCATTTCTATCAGACTTCCAATCATCCAATCTTCCATTACACAATACTGTCTCACAGCCGCAGAGCGGCGACACATTAGTAGAAGGATATACCGAAAAAGAATTAAAGCTCCGGAGGAGCGACACATAACCAATGTGAACAATATTATTGACTTTCATGTCAAATCCCTTTGCAATTGTATCGCCACTCTGTGGCTCTTTTATTTTTTTGTTTGCTATTGTTCTACTAATATGCCGCACCTCTGGTGCTTTTCCCTAAAAATGATGAATCTCTTTTATATAATTTTAGCAAACTACAAAGCAGTGAAACATTTTTAGCAGATTTCCAATCATCCAATATTCCATTGCGTTTTATCGTCTCACAGCCGCAGAGCGGTGATACATTAGTAGAAGGATATGCCGAATAAGAATTAAAACTCCGGAGGAGCGACACATAGTTTGAATTATATTTGTCAAGCTTGCATGCCTATTGATGAGGCAGTCTTAACACCTCAAAATGTCATTAGCACTTTGCTGATAAGTTAAAAAAAAATATTATTATATTTATTATTATGATAAAAAAAGCTTGATGAGGTTCAGGCAGTGACTCCAACTTTGCACACTCTAAAATCCCGGAAGTGATTAGTCCGGCATTTCGCTTTCTGGACTTGCTCATACAGGCATATAAATTAAACCAACATGAGGAATATCTAACATGTATAAAATTTTTAGCAAAACCTTAATGTTCATTATATCATTAAGTATTGTATCAATTATAATGGCAGCCTCAAATAATAACCCATCAAAAAATAATATGGGAACCAGCTCCAAGAATCCATTCTTTGAGCCCAGTAACCTTCCTTTCCAGGCACCGCCGTTTAATAAAATCAAGGACAGTGATTACAAACCAGCGATAGAAGAGGGAATGAAACAGCAATTATTTGAAATTGAAAAGATTGCCGATAATCCTGCTCCACCTACATTTGAAAATACACTTGTAGCTCTTGAAAAAAGCGGTCAATTGCTTGCTAGAGTCACAATGGTATTTAATGCTGTAACTGGTGCTAATACAGACTCATTATTGCAGGCTGTTCAGGAAGAAGAAGCACCCAAGCTTGCAGCACATAGTGATGCCATTTTTTTAAATACAAAACTATTTGAAAGAGTTAAATCAATTTATCAAAAACGCAATCAGCTAAAACTCAATCATGAGTCACAGAAACTTATTTCATATTATTACAATAAATTTGTACATGCCGGTGCAAATCTATCCAATGAAAATAAAACTAAACTGAAAATGCTGAATGAAGAAGAGGCAACACTTATTGCCAAATTTATTAACAAACTTTTAGCCGGAACCAAAGCTGGTGCATTAGTTGTTAGCAATAAAGATGAACTGGCTGGACTTTCTACCTCGGAACTCGATGCGGAATCACATGAGGCATCTGCACGAGGCTTTTCAGGAAAATGGCTTATCTCTTTACAGAACACAACTCAGCAGCCTAATCTTCAATCTCTACTCGACAGAAAGACCCGTAAAGAGCTGTTTGAAGATTCCTGGAACCGGTGCGAACACAATGATGCAAATGATACCCGTTCCGATATAGAGCGCATTGCAAAAATACGTGCTGAGAAAGCAATGCTATTAGGATTTTCCAATTTCGCTGCTTGGAGACTCGAAGATCAAATGGCTAAAACACCAGAAGCAGTGGAAAAATTTCTTGCCGGGCTTGTTCCCGCTACAGTTGCCAATGAACATAAAGAAGCTTCAGATATCCAGGAGTTTATTGATAAATCAGGTAAAGACTTTAAGCTTGAGCCCTGGGATTGGTCTTATTATGCTGAAAAATTGCGTAAGGCGCGCTTTAATTTGGATGACTCGCAAATCAAGCCTTACTTTGTTCTTGATAATGTGCTGCAGAAAGGTTTATTCTACGAAGCTCACGAGCTCTATGGACTGACTTTTAAGGAGCTCCACAACATTCCTGTTTACCAGAAAGATGTTCGAGTCTTTGAAGTATTCGATAAAGATGGTTCACCCCTTGCACTTTTTTATGCTGACTATTTTAAGCGTGACAATAAGTCGGGAGGTGCGTGGATGGATAACATGGTGCAGCAATCAAAACTGCTTGGTACAAAACCGGTAGTTTACAATGTTACCAACTTTACCAAACCTGCACCTGGGCAGCCGGCTTTGTTAAGTTTTGACGATGTAACAACTATGTTCCATGAATTCGGTCATGCTTTGCATGGAATATTTGCCGACGAGGAATACCCAAGTCTTTCCGGTACAAACGTGCCCCGCGACTTTGTAGAATTCCCTTCGCAGTTCAACGAACACTGGGCGCTTTACCCAAAAGTGCTGGAACATTATGCATTAAACTACAAAACCGGGAAACCGATACCTCAGGAACTTGTTGATAAGATTAAAAAGGCTAACAATTTTAATCAGGGTTATGATTTTACCGAACTGCTGGAAGCTGCTGATCTGGATATGGCATGGCATACGTTACCTGCAAGCGCACCGGAGCAAAACGCAGATAAGTTTGAGACTGCTAGCCTGAAGAAAGATAATTTATATATCCCGCAAGTACCTCCGCGTTATAGATCAAGTTATTTTCTGCATATCTGGGGAAACGGATATGCCGCCGGTTATTATGCTTATCTATGGTCTGAGATGTTAGACGATGATGCGTTCAACTGGTTTATGAATCACGGCGGACTTACCCGTGAGAACGGTGACCGTTTCCGTAAGATGATACTCTCACGCGGCGCCACTGAAGATTACAGTAAGATGTTTCATGAATTTGCCGGTCATGATCCCCAAATAGAGCCGATGCTAATAAATCGCGGTCTTAAATAGTTGATATTCAATGAAAGGAAACGGACTCAAAGGTTCGTTTCCTTTCTAATATTTTTACCTTATAAAAAAATCTAAAAGGGTAAACAAATCAAAATAACCCTCTGTAAGAAATCTGAATGCACTATGAATGCACTCTGAATACACTCTGAATGCACTTTCCTTCCGTATATAAAGGCTTACTATTTCCCCTCTAACTCTATCTTCTGAAATCTCCGGTTATATTGTCAATAATATCTTCTAAAATCTGATTAACTTTATAATATTCCACTGCATGCGGCTGGATAGTTGATTGAACTCAACTCCCGCTAACTTTCTCTAAAATAATTTTATAGTTATCTTTACATATTGCTTTAATAATAAGAGTAAATAATGGTAAACTTTTCTGTTAAAAGACTTAATGAGCTAAAAAAGAAATTTAAGGGCCTAAAAATTGCCATCGTGGGCGATATGATGCTTGATTGTTATTTCTGGGGTGATGTCAAAAGAATTTCACCCGAAGCACCGGTTCCGGTTGTTGAAGTCGGAAATGAATTTTACCGCTTCGGCGGCGCTGCTAATGTCGCTCTGAATATTCTAAAACTTAACGGCCTGTCCATCCCCATCGGTGTTTTGGGACGGGATAATTATGGCTCTATTTTCTCATCGCTTATTGAAGAATCAGGTATTTTAAGCGAAGGCCTCATTGTTGATGAACGAAGACCTACCACAGCTAAAACGCGTGTAATTGCCGATAATCAGCATGTCGTTAGAATCGATAAGGAAAGCAAAGAATATTTGTCAAATGATATTCAATCTAAAATTTATAATTATATCGAAAAAAACATCACTCATTTCGACGGAATTATCCTTCAAGATTATAATAAGGGTGTGTTAACTCCTTCTCTTATTGAAAAGATAATCTCTCTTGCTAACAAAAAGAAAATATTAATTACGGTTGACCCAAAGTTTAATAATTTTTTTAAATATAAAAATGTTTCCGTATTTAAACCTAACCGTAAAGAAGCCGAGGATGTACTCGGAATGAAGATTAAATCTAATGAGGATATTACTCAAGCCGGTAAAAAATTATTAGAAATACTAAATGCCAGGAATGTTTTGCTTACTTTGGGCGAAGGTGGAATGGCTTTGTTTGAGAAAGGGAAAAAGGAAATGCGGCTGCCGACCAAAGCCCGCAATGCCGCCGATGTCTCCGGTGCGGGCGATACCGTGATCTCAACTTTAACTATGGCACTTGCATCAGGAGCTAATATTGCTGAAGCCTCGTATCTTGCAAATTATGCCGGAGGTCTTGTCTGCGAAGAAATTGGTATTGTCCCTATAGAAATTGAGAAATTGTTTAATGCTGTATCAAAGGATAAAAAATGAACGCAGTAAAAACACTCGACGAAATTATGATCCTTCGTAAACAATTTAAAAATGAAAATAAGAAAGTGGTCTTTACCAACGGAGTTTTTGATCTTATACATGCGGGACATGTTGACTATCTTATTAAAGCCAAATCGTTGGGTGATGTACTCATAGTTGGAATGAACAGCGATGCCTCTGTGAAAAGAATTAAAGGAAATAGCCGCCCAATCTTAGCTGAAAAGGAAAGGGCATTTATAATCTCAAATCTGAAACCTGTAGATTTTGTAACGATTTTTGAGGAAGATACACCGGCAAATTTAATTCAAAATATTATTCCCGATGTTTTGGTTAAAGGAGCGGATTGGTCGCTTGATAAAATTGTCGGACGCGAAATTGTTGAAGTTGCCGGAGGCGAAGTGAAAGCTATCCAGTTTGTAAACGACCAATCCACTTCAAAAATTATAAAATCAATTTTAGAGAAGTATAAAGCTTAATAGATTTCAGTTAATTAGTTAACTTCATATATTCCATAAAGATTGCCCTTTGCCTCTGTAGTGAATAACTTTCTTACCGGCGGGGTAACGAAAGGCAATAAGAATAATCGTTAAATATAATAGACCAAATCTTGGCAGAAAAAGAAATAAAAATAAAGAAGAAACGTTCACTGTTCCGTAAGATAGTAAACTTTTTCTTATACGCAGGAATAGTTCTGCTCGTTATTTTGTTGATCGCTTTGGGATTTAGCCAAACATCAACTTTTCGCGAATATCTTCGCGGGACTGTGGTTAATCTTGCCAATAAAAATCTTAACGGCAACTTAAGCATAGGGAAAATCGACGGCACAATCTTTTCCTCTCTTTTAATTAGGGATGTTTCTGTTAATATGGGGAGCGACACTTTGTTTAAGGCTGAAACTATTGTCGTGAAAGTAAGCCCCCTTAGGATATTACTCAAAACTATCTATGTAAGAGATATAGAAGTAAAAAATGCAAAAGTAAAATTTATAGGGGATAGCTCCGGTGTTCTTAATATTGCAAAATTGTTTCCGCCTACCCCGCCAAGTAAAACACATTCAAAATTCCCATTTAAAATTGACGTTGCGGAGCTCTCTCTGCAGCACGTCGACTTTTCAATGCAAGGTTTTAATAAAAAGGGAAGCAATGAAGTTTACGCCAATCTTAATACTCAAGATTTAAGACTAAAAGATGTTAACCTCTCCTTAAGCAGCGAAGCTGATATTGCCAATAACGATTATGAATTGGACATAAATAGTTTTTCGTTCACTCCTAATTTGAAATATTTTGATTTGAAAGATTTATCCGGAAAATTCTCGGTAAACGAAAAGGGCATTAATGTTAAGAATCTTACCCTTCTTACAGATAATTCAGATTTGCATTTATCTGCACAGTTAACTAATTATAATCTTTTTGACACCACTGCTATCAAAAAAATTGAGCAAGCCGGATTAAACATAAACCTTGAAGCACCCAAATTTAATTTTGATAATTTGTCTTCATTCACTGCTTCTACTAATATTTTGAAGGGAACTATTGCGGCTGATATAAATGCAAGTGGAACGTTAAAGAACTTAAACCTGGACCTTCTTAAGGTAGATTATTTGGATTCACATCTTGAAGCTAAAGGAAATATCCGTGAGATTACCGAGCCGGATGATATCTTTATTCGCACAAGTTTTTTTAACTCCAGAATTAAACCAGCTAATTTAAATAAACTGCTGCCAACATTATTAGGCACTCATGTTTTTAATGCCGACATTGTGAATATTGATACTCTAACTTATTTAGGCAAACCGAATAATTTCACAACAACTTTATTTGCCAGGAGCGGCAACGGAAGTATCAACCTAAAAGCTGCGCTTGATTTACGGAAGAAAGATTTGGGCTACAATGTCTCGTTTGATGCAAAAAAGATGGATATCTCTGCTTATGTCGGCTTTCCTCTTATTGTAAATTCTAATACAACCTTAAAAGGAACCGGACTCAATCCTGAAACTTTAAATTCCTCTGCAAGAATTATCGCTGATGGTTCCGTGATAAATAGTAAAAGATTGGATACCCTAAGGCTTTCTGCAGATGCGCAAAATAAAAAAATAAAATTTGGGCTGGACGTTGAACACAATAATTCTCTCGCTTCTTTTACCGGAACGTTTGACTTGAACAAAAAAAATGACCCAGTTTACGATATAGCCGGCTTTGTTAAAAACTTGAACCTTGCAGACTTTATCCCTGACTCTTCTTTCCAAAGCAAAATCAATTTTACTGTAAATGCAACCGGCGATAATTTTGATGTTGATAAGGCAAACCTTTTCCTCGATTTGAATGTCTATAATTCAATTATTCAGGGCAGTCCATTCGACAGCACTCGAGCAATTGTGGATATCAGAAGCAACGATAACGGTGAAAGAATTATTAACCTGGTTTCGGATTTAGCGGACGTTACGTTTCAAGGAAAATTTTCAATTAAGCAGACATTAAGTTTATTGAGCAACGAATCCGGTTTGATTGCCAAAGAAGTTAAGTACAAGCTAAATGAAATTTTCCAACCGCAAAGTAATTTTAATAAGCAAGTTCAAACCGGTATATCAATTCCTATCAACAAAAAAGTAAATACTCCTTCTTATTCCAGTTCCGATATTAAATATCAAGTTGAGTTTAAGAGTTTTGCTCTGATTTCCATCTTTATGAGAAATAACCATTTAAGTCTTAGCGGAAACTTAAATGGCGAAATAAGAAATAACCCGGACAGTATTTACATTTCACTCGCCGCTAACTTTGACTTCATTAAATTCTGGAACGACCGGGATGTTTTCTTTACATCAGGATTAAACTTTAATATAAATTTGTCCAATAACCTTTTGGCGCAATCACTTAAAAATATAAACACAAATGTCTCACTTAATGCCGGCAGAATATTTTCTGGCTCCGATATTCGCGATCTGTCATTCAAAATGAATTTAATTAATGAAGTTGCCGACCTAAATTTTAGGGCTAATGTGCAAAACAAAATTGACGTCCGCTTAGCAGGCAAGGTTGGTTTTATGGGAAACATACTCCAAGCGGATTTTGATAGCCTGGTGATGACATATAATCGGTTTACTCTGCAAAATCAAAAGAAAATGTCGATACTTTATTCGCAGGATAGAATTGACGTGAAAAACTTTACTTTTGAAAGAGATAGCTCTATTATTGATGTCGAAGGGTTTCTCTCTCGCACCGGCAATCAAAATTTGAACATAACAATTTCAAAGCTTAGTGGATTTGATGTCGGCACGGACCTCTTTAATATAAATCCCGAAAATGACCTTGATGCTAACTTAAATCTTCTTGCAAACATCACCGGTAATTTTTCGGCGCCGGTGATAAAATTAAATTTTAATGCCCGTGATGTTTCTTTTAAAGATCAAGCCTTTGGTTCTTTGAAAAGCCAATTAAATTATGCCGATCAAAACTTAAATGTTGATTTAAGATTTTTAGATTCTACTTTGAATGATGCGAAACCAACTCTGCTTCTTACCGGAAACGTCCCCATTGATCTTTCTTTTACCGGTGTTCAAGAAAGAATAATAAAATCGAAGCAGATGGATTTAATACTTACGGCGAATAATTTTAATTTATCCGCCCTAGGAAACATAATTCCAAAAGTAAGCAAACTAAGGGGACTGGTTAATGCAGGCTTAAAGCTTACCGGAACCATCGATGAACCTATTCCCATTGGGCAGTTTGCGATTACCAATGCAGATTTTCTGCTCGATGCAAATAACCTTGCTTATAATGCCGGCTTAAAGGTAAGTATTGATAATCAGTCTCTTTCGGTTGATAGCTTGTCGATTGCAAATAGCCCGGATACTAAGAACGGCGGTACAATTCGCGGTAACGGGAAAGCTACTTTAAATAATTTTAGCATAACCTCTTCACAATTTAAAATAAATGGAAACTTAAAAGTATTAAGCGAAGATTCTAAAGCGGTCAGCCCCGCCGTTTATGGCGAACTTGTTATCGCAACTAATGGCGACATTGCATTTACGGCAGATTCTACGGGAGAATTTTTACATGCTCCGATCATTATTCAAAATGCACAACTTACTTTTCCTCCGGTTCAGTCGGGGTATCAAAATTCTGCAAGCAATTTTATTTACCGTTATGTATCCGACACAACCAAAACGAATAAAAAAGAAATTGATTTTGAAAACTTGGTTGAACTTTCTCAAGCCCATAATGCAGGTAAGAAATTACATGCCGCCAAAAAAAGATATTTTAATTACAGCATAAATGTTGAAGTTCAGAAAGAAGCTATGTTGAAGTTTGTAATTTCAAAAGAGCTTAATCAAAGTCTAACCGCTCTGTTAAAGGGTAATTTCCAGTATGAAAATATTAATGGAATGACGAATGCTCAGGGCGAATTGACTTTGCTTGACGGATCAAACCTTGAATTTTTAAAAACATTTGATGCTACTGGCACTATCAGGTTTGAAAGCGAACTTAGCAATCCTTACTTGAATGTGGTTGCAACTTATATCAATTATTATATTCCCCCTACAGCTCCCAATACCGAGGAGAAGGTTGCGGTGAAGATTAAGTTGAAAGGACCATTAAAAGACCTTTCCAAAAATTTTATTCAAGACAAGAATAATATTTCAGTTTATGTCGGCACTGATAATATAAATAATGATGTATCCGATCCTACCAAAGATGTTTCCGATGCGGTAATGTTTATATTGCAGGGACAGTTTGTTGCTGACCTAACACCTCAGCAGCAATCAACAGCCTTAAGACAATCCGGCGCGATAACAGGCACTGCTACTTCATTAGCAGGTTCGTTGTTAGGTGGGTTCTTAAATCATTATCTTGGCGATTATGTTAAAGGCGTGGAACTAAGAAGTGTTGGTTCTACAACTAAATTTAATCTAGTCGGTAAAATTAAAGATGTAAAATATACAATCGGCGGGTCGACAGACGTATTTCAGGATCTTAGCCAGGCGAATTTTAAAATAGAATATCCTCTATATCAAAGTTTGTTGCTAAAACTTGAGCGGAAAGATGCAATAACTCAGACAACCATTTCCAGCGAAATGATTAACGAGATAGGTTTACAATATAAATTTGAGTTTTAATGAAAAAGAAAATTATAGCGTTTTTTAAGAAAAATCCCGGAAGAGATTTTAAAAGTAAAGAAATCGCAAAGAAGCTTGATCTAACTTCAAACTACGAATACGATTCTCTTAAATCTGCAATGTATAGTCTATTTGAAGAAGGATTTCTTTTGAAGTCAGGGAAAAATTTCCGTCTTAATCGCATTCCTTCATCAAACACAGTCAATGGCGTGCTTCAGATAGTTAACGGAGGGTTTGGATTTGTTGTGGTTAAAGACTCCAAAATGGGAGACGTTTTTATCTCCTCACGCAATATGGGCACAGCATTTAATGGCGATACGGTTGAAGTATCTTTGTTCGCTAATCAAAAAGGAAAAAATATTGAGGGGCAAATTATAAATGTCATTAAACGGAATAAAGAAGAAATCGTGGGAACTCTCCATAAATCAAAATCATTTTATTTCGTTAAACCTGATGATACCTCTTTTCAAAGAGATATTTATATCGATAGTGAAGAGCTTGGCGGCGCCGTTGAGGGCGACAAGGTAATTGCCGGAAAAATTAACTGGGATTCTTCCATGCTGAATCCGGAAGGAAAAATTGTCGAAGTGCTTGGAAAGTCCGGCTCCTTTGATACCGAAGTTGCATCAATTGCTAAAGAATTTGAGCTTCCTTATAAATTTACCAACAAGGTCCTTGATGAAGCTGAAGAGATAATTGAAAAAATATCCGAAGATGAAATTCACAATCGCTTAGATTATCGGAACAAGGTTGTTTTTACAATCGATCCTGAGGATGCTAAGGACTTTGATGATGCTCTTTCGATAGAAGAGATAGAGAACGGAAATTTTTCTGTCGGCGTTCATATTGCTGATGTTAGTCACTACGTCCGGTTTAATTCAGGAATTGACAGCACCGCGTTGAAACGTGGTAACAGTGTTTACCTTGTTGGAAGGGTAATCCCGATGCTGCCCGAAAAACTTTCAAACAATATTTGCTCCTTAGTTCCGAATAAAGAAAGACTAACTTATTCTGTTATTGCTGAGATAACGAAGCGGGGCAAGCTTGTCAGTTATGAAATTAAAAAAAGTGTTATCAACAGCAAACGCCGCTTTACTTATGATGAAGTGCAAGAGATTATTGAAAAAGGCTCAGGAGATTATTATAATGAAGTTTTAACCTTAAATAAACTCGCTGAAACTCTTAGGAAGAAAAGATTGAAAGAGGGAAGTATAGAATTTTCAACGCCTGAAGTAAAATTTGTACTTGACGAAAACGGCAACCCCACACGTGTATACAGAAAAGAAATCAAACAGAGCAATATGCTGGTGGAAGAATTTATGCTGCTTGCAAACCAAATAACTGCAAAGCACATTGCTGCTCCGGTTAAAGGCGAACCCAAACCGTTTATATATCGAATTCATGATTTGCCCGATAATGAAAAAATAAATGAATTTGGAAAGTTCGTAAAGTCGCTTGGTTATTCTTTTAATCCTTCGGCCTCTTCAAAGTCAAATCAATTTCAAACTTTAATTGAGGAGGTGAAAGGAAGTCCCGAAGAAGTTTTAATAAACGAGCTTGCAATTCGTTCAATGGCAAAGGCAATTTATTCTACAAAAAACATAGGGCATTATGGACTTGGTTTTAAATATTACACTCACTTCACCTCGCCCATTAGGCGCTACTCAGATTTGATAGTCCATAGACTACTTTTTAAATATCTTGAATCAAATTCGTCTATTCATTATGCGCTGCCTCGGCTTGAGGAAATTAGCCAGCATATTTCTGCGTGCGAGCGTAACGCCGTAGAAGCGGAAAGATTATCCGTCAAGATAAAGCAAATTGAATATCTTCAAAATCATATCGGGGATGAATTTGATGCTTTAATTTCCGGCATTACTCACTTCGGAATTTTTGTAAAAATTGCTGAAATCCTGGCGGAAGGCTTAATTAGACTGCGCGATATGGAGGGAGATTTTTACGTTTATGATGAAAAAAATTATGCATTAATTGGAAGAAGAACTAAAAAACAATTTCGGCTTGGCGATAAAATTACAGTCAGGCTGGTTAGAGCAGACATGGAGAAATTAGAGTTAGATTTTATCATTTTGGAATAAAACCGGGAAAGTTCTATGCGGAAATTTTTAACGCGAATAAGCATATTTCTTTTTTTTATCCAGATTATTGCATTTGCTCAGTTCGGACAGAATAAAGTTCAGTATAAAAATTTTACCTGGTATTATATTCAAACTGATCACTTTGATATTTATTTCTCCGCCAAAGGCACCAGTCTGGCTGAGTTCGCTTCCAAGGAAGCCGAAGAATCTCTTAAGGAAATTGAAAAAAGTTTCAATTATAGAATTAATAACCGCGTCACTATCATAATTTATAATTCTACAAATGATTTTCAGGAAACAAATGTTACTGACCAATATCTAAGCGAGGGTATCGAAGGCTTCACAGAACTTTTTAAGAATCGCGTTGTAGTGCAATTTATGGGATCATTTCCTGAGTTTAAGCACTTAATCCATCATGAGCTTACACACGCTGTAATGAATGATATGTTTTACGGCGGTTCATTCCAAAATATAATTTCAAATAATATTTCCTTAAATCTTCCGCAGTGGTTTAATGAAGGCATGGCGGAATATCAATCTTTATATTGGGATATAAACACAGATATGTTTATGCGCGATGCAGTTGTAAATGAAACCCTTCCCAACATTGACCAGCTTCAAGGTTATATTTCTTACCGGGCGGGCGAATCAATCTTCTACTATATTGCGGAAAAATATGGAAGAGAAAAAATAGGCGAGATTGTAAACAAAATAAAAACAACCGGCAATCTTGAGGAAGGATTCAAAGCTGCAACAGGCCTTTCACTAAAAGATTTTAACGAAAGATGGAAAAAGCATCTAAAAAAAATTTATTGGCCTGATATTGCTACAAGAAAGGACCCGGATGACTTTGCTAAAAGATTAACTGATCCTGAAAAAGGCGATGGCTTTTATAATACTGAACCTTCCATTTCTCCTCAAGGTGATAAGATTGCGTTCATTTCAAATCGTAATTATTATTTTGATCTATTTATTATGAATGCTATTGACGGAACAATAATTAAACGGTTAATAAAAGGAAATCGTTCGGCGGATTTTGAACAACTAAACGTAGTAACACCCGGTCTATGCTGGTCTCCGGATGAAAGTAAAATTGCCCTTTCTGCAAAAGCCGACGGCAACGATATTATTTATATTATTGATGTAAATTCGGAAGATAAGATAACGCTTCCAGTTAAGCTTAGTGGGATTAAGAGCATAAGTTGGTCGCCTAACGGGAAATATTTAGCTTTTATTGGGCACACCCCTTTTCAATCTGATGTTTACATTTATAATTTAGAGATTAAAAAACTTACTAATCTTACAAACGATATTTTTACCGATAACGATCCTTCCTGGTCCCCGGACAGCAAGAGAATTTTCTTCTCATCTGACAGAGGAAATTATTTATCTGTAGCTGCTGTACCTGATAATTTTAAGGCTTATAATTACCAAAGTTCTCAGACTGATATTTATTCCATAGATATAAATTCCCAAGTGATTTCACGAATAACCGATATGCCGTTTAGCAACGAAACTTGCCCATTAGTCGGACCTTCTGATAATGAGATCTTATTTATTTCCGATCTTAATGGAATAAATAATATTTATAAGAAAAGAATTGAATTAACAAAAACTGACACGGTGAAAAATATTTGCCAGCTCCCGGCTGTTCCTATAACAAATTCTTTGAACGGACTTTTTCAACTGTCTTTATCGAAGGATGGTAAGAAGCTTGTTTTTTCATCATTGTTCAAATCATCTTTCAATCTCTTTTTGATGAACAATCCGTTCGAAGTTAAGCTGGATACGAATAAATTAATACCCACAGTTTATGAAGCAGAATTGATTAAAGAGAGATCATCTGATAAATTTGTAAAAACAAAACCGGAAATAGTAGATTCTCCAAAAACTTCTCCCATAATGATTGTAAAAAGTGATGCTGATTCAACAAGTGTTTACGGAGATTCGGTTCAAATCGATTTTAACAATTATGTCTTTGGCAATAAAAATGACTATAAGTCTGATACTTTAGGATCGCAAAATTTAAAGTTCAAACTTGTTGATAACCTCGATAAAAACGGCAACTACAAAGTGAACCGTTACAAAATAACTTTTTCGCCCGATATTGTTTATGCGAATGCTGGCTATAGTTCTCTTTTCGGTCTACTTGGAACTACAGTCCTTTCTTTTAGTGATGTATTGGGCAACTATAGAATTATAGCTCAAACAAGCCTTCAGATCGATTTAAAGAATAGCGACTACGGTTTAGCCTATTATTACTTATCATCTAGATTGAATTACGGTATTGAAGGTTTTCATATGGCACGTTTCGCTTATCTATCAAGACTTAACGGAGCAAATTTATTCAGATTTAGAAATTATGGGGGAACTATTTCGTTAAGCTATCCTTTTAATAAATTTTACCGTATGCAAGGCGGGCTAAGTTTGCTTAATATTACTATGGAAAATCTTGATAATCCCTACGAACAAATGCAAAAAGCTACGTTCATTATACCTTCTTTAAGTTTTATACATGATAATTCTTTGTGGGGGTATACTTCACCAATAGATGGTACAAGATATAGATTTGATATTATGGGTAACCCCGGTTTAACGGGCAGTTCATTAAACTTTTATTCCTTTCTAGGAGATTACAGAACATATTTTAGACTTTGGACGGATTATTCTTTTGCGTTTAGATTCTCAGGAGGATATTCCGGAGGAAATGATCCTCAAAAATTTTTTATAGGAGGAATTGACAATTGGATTAATCGAAGTTTTGCAACGGTAGATATTCCTCTTAATTCGCCATCCGATTTTGCTTTTTTAACAGCAGCTCTTCCTTTAAGAGGATATGATTATGCTCAAGAAATTGGTTCGAAGTACGGTTTGGTAAATATGGAATTAAGATTCCCGTTAATTAGATATTTAATTACAGGCCCGCTTCCCATTTTGTTTAGCAATATAATGGGAGTAGCTTTTGTCGATGCCGGCGCTGCATGGAGTCAAAACAGAGGATTAAAACTTTTCCAAAGGGACTCGGTGAATGGCTTTCAATCGCAAGATTTATTAACCGGAATGGGCTTTGGCGCGCGGATATTCTTTCTTTATTTTCTCGTTAGGTTCGATGTTGCTTGGGCGTATAATTATAACACATTTTCCCAGCCAAAATTTTATATTTCACTTGGAACGGATTTCTAATAAAAATTTTACACTCAAAAAATAGAATGTGGGAAACTTTTAGCATTAGGGCACTTCTAAAAACTTCAATACCTGCCTGCCGGTAGGTAGGTTCTCTGCGAACGTTGCGTATTCTTTGCGTTAAATTTTTATAAAAGATAGTATTTAGAAGTGCCCATTAAAAAAATATTACTTGACTGGCTTTACATCCGTTTTATTTACACTCTTTTGTGGTGAATTCTTATAATCCGTTTGGTAAAATCCTGTACCCTTAAAAATAGGTCCCGCTCCTGTACCGATTAGTCTTTTTACATTACCGTTGCATTTAGGGCAAACATTTATAGGCTCATCATTCATTTTTTGGAACATCTCAAATGAATAACCACACACATTGCATTTATAATCATATGTCGGCATGAACAACCTCAATAAAAATTTAATAACAAAGTTAATGAAAAATTCTAAAATTTTCTATAAATTAGTTTGCTATGTTATCCATAATACAACTAAGTTATAAATTCTTTAATTTTACAAATAAAAATTATTATAAAATCCAAACGTGAAAAAATATTTACTACTGTTCGCATTAGCCTTTTTGTTTTCGGGCTGCCTGAATTATATACAAGATGTTTATCTTTATTCTGATGGTTCGGGAAAAATGAAAATAACTTTTTGGACGAAGTTGCCGGACAATGAAAGTATAAAAATTCTAGACAAGATCGGCATCTTTAATCCGGATTCTATTAGAAGTGAATTCTCCTCACCATACACTTCAATCAAAAATATAAAAGTTTACAGCGACACAACCGATAGCACTACTCATGCAATTATCGATCTTACATTTACAAACATTGATTCCTTAAATAATACAAAAGCATTTGCGGCTTCCGAATTTTCTCTTAAAGACGGAGCTTCAAGACAAAAAATATTTTCCCAGTTTATCCCTCCAATTGCCACTGGATTTGGAATTAATGGAAGTGCATTTCACATTACTTATAAATATACTTTTGCCGGCGATATTATTACTCACAATGCTACCGATACTGATGGTAGAACTCTTATATGGAATTATACTTTGGCTCAAATTGGGAGTGGAAAAACTATTTCGGTTACTTTCAGACCATTTAAGCTAAAAGAAACTCCACCATGGATTTATGCGCTTTCCGGGTTAGTTTTACTGATAGTAATCATTTTTTTGGTAAGAAAAAAGAAAGATTAATTGGCTAAATAGCGATTTTTGAATGAAAATCTAAGCATTTTATATTCTATTTATTGACTTCCCAAATCGTTTTGTATATATTTCCAATCTATTTTTTTATTTATTTTTGAATAAGGTAAATGTCAGCAAGCAGTTATAAAATTTTTTCGGGTAGTTCCAATCGCCCTTTAGCCGAAAAGATTGCTCAAAAACTTGGAAAGCCATTAGGTCTTGCTGAATTGAAAAGATTTAGTGACGGTGAAATTTGGGTAAAGTATGGCGAAAATATACGCGGTTCGGAAGTTTTCATTATTCAATCAACTAACCCTCCGTCTGAAAATTTATTAGAACTTCTAATTATGGTTGATGCGGCTAAAAGGGCATCTGCCAAAAGAATTACTGCGGTTATTCCTTATTTCGGTTACTCAAGACAAGATCGAAAGGATCAGCCAAGGGTATCAATAACTGCCAAACTGGTTGCTAATTTAATTACGGTCGCAGGAGCAGATAGAGTTATGACGATGGATTTGCATGCTTCTCAAATCCAAGGTTTTTTTGATATCCCTTTCGATCATCTTTATGGGTCGACTATCTTTAGCGGTTTGTTTGATGAAATAAATGATAATTTAGTTGTGGTTTCTCCTGATGTCGGTGGTATTAAAATGGCGAGATCGTATGCTAAAAGACTTCATGCGGATTTGGTAGTTATTGATAAAAGACGACCAAAACAAAATCTAGCTGAAGTTGTTCACATTATCGGCAGCGTTGAAGATAAGGATGTCCTTTTAGTTGATGATTTAATTGATACTGCTGGAACATTTATCGGAGCTATTGAAGCATTGAAAACTAAAGGTGCAAAAGATATTTACGGCGCCATTACGCATCCGCTTCTTTCCGGACGTGCAATTGAAAGAATAAATAATTCGCAAATTAAAAAACTATTTGTTTCTGATACCATCCCATTAAGCAAAGAAACAGATACGGATAAGATTTCAGTTATCACAGCTTCGGATATTTTTGCCGAGGCTATTAAAAGAACATATCATAATGAATCGATAAGTTCACTTTTTGACATAGATAAAAGTTAATTAGATTTGGAGTTATAATGGAAAAAGTACTATTAAAAGCAAAACTTAGAAGTTCTATAAGCAAAGCTTCACGAAGCGATATTAGGAAAAATGGTGGTGTCCCGGGAATTTTTTATTCAAAACACGATAAACCTATTGCAATAGAAGTTACCGAAAAGTCGATAAAACCACTTGTGTTTACTTCAGAAACTCATTTAATATCCTTAGAACTTGAAGGACAAGAAAACCACGAATGCGTAATAAAAGATATTCAATTTGATCCTGTAACAGATAGAGTTGTTCATTTTGATTTATTAGGATTAACTATTGGGGAAAAATTCCAATTGGAAGTTCCCATCCAGTATCATGGCAGTCCTGTTGGCGTTAAAGAAGGTGGAGTTTTACAACAGTTAATGCATAAATTAGAAATTGAATGCTTGCCGAAGGATATACCTCAGCGTCTAGATATAAATATACAAAACTTAAAGCTTGGCGATGCAATTCATATCAAAGATTTAAAATTTGAAAATATTACTATATTGAATTTGGAAGACAGTGTGGTTGTTGCAGTTACTCATCCTAAAGTTGAAAAAGAAGCTACCCCAGAAGAACTTGCTGCCGAAACTCAAACTCAACCGGAAGTTATAGGAAAAGTAAAGGCCGAAGAAGAAGAAAAGTAAAATTTATTGTGCGAATTATATTAGGAATTGGAAATCCAGGGAATCGATATAAAAACAATAGACATAACGTAGGATTCATGTTCTTAGATTTTTTTGCTAATAATTATTCTGTAGAATTTATTCCTTCAAAAAACGATTATTATTTTGCCGGCGGAAGGGTGGGCGAATATGATTTTTCTCTTGTAAAGCCCTCTACATTCGTAAATAATAGCGGAACTGCTGCATTAAATTCAAGCTTGAACTTTAATACAAGAATCGAAGATATTTTGGTAATTACCGACGACATTAATTTGGAACCTGGAATATTAAAAATTAAATCCCACGGTGGAGATGGCGGACATAATGGAATTGCTTCTATTATTTATCACCTTAACTCGAATAAATTTCCGCGGTTAAGAATTGGAGTGGGAAATAACTTTGAACCCGGCAGAATGGCTGAATATGTTCTATCAGATTTTAATGTAGAAGAATCGATGCTTTTGGAAAAATCCTTTGAAAAAGGGAAAATTTTAGTCGACAATTTTATTAAGGGCGGTTTGAAACAAATGCTTGACTATCATAGCATTATATTTAATCAAACCAAATTGCCTGGAAATAATAATTTATCAGTAAGTTAATAAGTTTTAAATAACTAAATTCATAATCCCTGCTCTCATTATTAGTGAGGGCTATATAATCCATAGGGAGGTGACATAACGGATGAGAACAAACGTCTATGAAAGCGCTGTAATGATAAATGCTGCGCTAGATGATGACCAAATTGAAGGTGTAATTTCCCGCATAAAAGAAACAATTACTAATAACGGCGGTGAAATTAGAGATATAGAAAATTGGGGAAGAAAAAGATTAGCATATGTAGTTAAGAAAAGCAAAGTTGGCTATTATGTTATATTCAGATTCAATGCCCCATCAAGTATAGTTTCGAAATTAGAAAGATTCTATCTCCTTGATGAACATGTCCTTCGTTTCCTTACAATCACACTTGACAGCGATGCAATTGAACATATCGAAAAAAACAAATCTACTTCTTTAGTTGAGATAGTTCCGGATGTAAAACCAGATCTCCCTATTATTGAAGAAGTTGGAGATAATGCCAAGGATATCGTGAAATAATTATTGAAAGATTAAGTATGGAGGAATACTAATGGCAGACTTGAAGATGCCCGAAATCAATTATGTTATTGTTGCAGGAAATTTGACCAAAGATCCAACTTTCCGGCAGACAACAAACAATACTCCTGTTGTTAATTTTTCTATTGCCTCGAATAGAAAATATAGAGACAGCTCAAATCAATGGCAGGAAGATGTTTGTTACGTGGGCATTGTTGCTTGGAATAAGCTGGCAGAAAGCTGCCGTGATAAGCTTAAAAAAGGTTCCGCCGTTTTAGTGGATGGCGAGTTGCAAAGCAGAAGTTGGAAATCTGATGAGGGGCTAAATCGCAATGTCGTTGAAATTAAGGCGAGAAGAATTCAATTTTTGAATAAGCTTAGCAGGCCGAACAGCCCTGATAATGGGTTCGATAGCTTTGTTGAAGAAGAACATATCTTTGCCGATGATGAAGGCATAGATTATACAGAAGATTCTTTTGATAAATTTTTATCAAATGAAGAATCAAATTTATTAAAGTAATTTGGTGGTGATATGAAAAAAGAAATAAAAACAAAAAAAGTTTGCAGGTTCACACAAAATAAGGTGAAATATATCGATTATAAGGATGTAAAATTACTTCAGCGATATGTAACCGAACAAGGGAAAGTAATTCCTAAAAGAATTACAGGAACCAGCTCTAAATACCAGAGACAATTGTCAATTGCTATTAAACGTGCCCGTCATATGGCTCTATTGCCTTATGTATCGGATACTGTTAGATAGTATAAAGAAGGAGTTGAAATGAAAGTTATATTAAGACAAAATTATGAAACCTTAGGGCAAATAGGCGACATAGTTGACGTAAAGGATGGCTATGCTCGCAATTTTCTTATTCCTAGAAAAATTGCATACACCGCCCTTAAAGGTAATATCTTGGCTCTTGAAGAAGAGAAGAAAAATTTTGCTAAAAAGAAAGAACAAGAAGTTCATGCCGCTGAAAAATTGGCTGCAGAACTTGAAAAAGTTTCGGTTACCATTCAAGTACAAGTTGGGGAAGAAGATAAAATCTTTGGCTCTGTTACTTCTCAAATGATTGCCGACTCTTTGAAAGAAAAAGGATACGATATCGATAAAAGAAAAATTGAGATTGACGAGCAAATAAAATCTTTAGGAATATATGGAATCAGTATTAAACTTCATCCTAACGTTAGCGCCAATATAAAAGTGTGGGTGGTTCGCGAATAGAAGTATCGTCTAAGTTTATAAAAAAAGGAAAGCTGTTGTGCTTTCCTTTTTTAATTTTAAAATCTAAATAAAAATTATCTGATTCTTATCTGATTGTTTTTGGCAAGTTTTGCAATTTGGCTGGTTCCGTTCTTAGAAATATTTTTGATTGCTTCGGTAGATAATTTTAATGTTACATATCTGTTCAATTCTTGTACCCAAACTCTCTTCTTTTGAAGGTTTGGCAAAAATCTTCTTTTTGTCCTATTGTGAGCATGGGAAACACTGTTTCCTGTTATAGGACCTTTTCCGGTTAATTGGCATTTTCTTGACATAAAACTCTCCTTGAAAACTTTCTCATTCTTTATTTTTTGAATAACAAATATAGTAAAATTTTTCTCAAAAGCAGTACCCTCGCCATTTTTTTTTCTTGATTCCGTGTTTTTATTACGATTTGTGTTGACAATTATCCTCCCATTTGTATCTTACAGGTAAATGTTCAGTTTAATTTATTGTGTTGTTTAATTCAAATTTAGCTACCATACAACTTTACTATCTTTAATGCTTGTTCTGCTAAACGAAAGGAGTATTCTATGGAATATTTTGAGCTTCATCCCGACACACCTCAAATTCGCTACATTAATAAAGCTGTTGAAATACTAAAACAAGGTGGGGTAATAATTTATCCGACAGATACGGTATATGGTATCGGATGCGATATATTTAATAAAGATGCTCTGGAAAGGATTTTTACAATTAAAAATGACAACAACTCTAAACTATTCAGTTTTGTCTGTTCCGATCTAAAAGATATTTCCAAGTATGCTAAAGTTTCCGATTATGCTTATAAATCAATGAAGCATCTTCTCCCTGGGCCGTATACTTTTATTTTACCTGCTGCGAAACAAGTTCCAAAAAAATTATGGAGTAAGAGAAAAACCGTTGGCATAAGGGTCCCAAATAATTCTGTTACTCTGAAATTAGTAGAGCTGTTAGGAAACCCAATAATTAGTACCAGTACAACAAATAGAAAAGGAGAAGTATTATACGACCCTTTTGATATAAAAAATATTTTTAACTCTCAAGTAGATATTATGCTATCCATGGGCAATCTTCCCGGAAGTCCTTCGAGCGTTATTGATTTAAGCGAGGAGATGCCTGAAGTTATAAGAGAAGGTGCCGGAGACGTTAGCATGTTCGTTTAGAATTAAATACGGTTGGAATATTACCTATTCCAACCGCATCTTTTATTTTCTAAAAACGTGATTTGATGAAGCTTGAACTGATGGAGTAATAATTATTTCATTAATATTTACATGATCCGGTTGCGATGCACAAAATAAAACCGCATTTGCTACATCTTCTGCCTTCAAGGGTTTTAATCCATTATAGGTATTTTTTGCCTTTTCATTGTCCCCGGAATACCTCACAAGACTAAATTCCGTCTCAACCATCCCAGGGTCAACTGTGCTGACTTTTATATTCTTATCGAGTACGTCTATTCTTATTGATTGTGTTAATGCATTGACGGCGAATTTGGTTGCACAATATACATTTCCTTTTAAATACACTTCGTGCCCTGCGGTTGAGCCGATATTTATAACATGCCCACTTCCATTTTCTATCATTAAAGGAAGAATTTCGCGTGTAACGTACAAAAGCCCCTTAACGTTTGTGTCAATCATTTCTTCCCAATGTAATATATCACCCTCATAAATTTTGCTGAATCCTCTTGCTAACCCCGCATTGTTTATAAGAATGTCTATCTTCTTCCAGTCGTCCGGGAAAGAAGAGATTGTTTTCTTAACTTCCTTCAAATTCCTAACATCAAGTTGGTATGATTTTGTTTTCACACCAAACTTTTTTTCTAAATCTTTTCCAATCTCAAGAAGTCTGTCTTCTCTTCTCGCTGCTAAAATCAGACGTGAACCTTCTTTTGCAAAAGCTTCCGCGCATGCTTTACCAATTCCCGATGATGCACCGGTAATAAAAATTGTCTTACCCCGAAGCGCTCCCATAATTATTATCCTTTCATTGTTTGAAAATTTTATTTGATAACAGGAATATTCTTTTTAATTCTTTTAGTAACAATATTTAAATAACCGGCTAAAAAGATTAAAATCAAAAGTAAAAAAATTATCTGCTTGCTGTAGGAAATGTTTTCTTTTATGCTTATTTTTTTTCAAGATTATAGATTTTTAATTATCAAAATTTTATATAAAATTTAAGATATTTAAAGGAGAAAATATCCTTTTCTACCAAGAGAATATACCATCCATCTTAGCTCCGCATTTGAAACATTTTCCTTCGATAATTTTGTTAAACAAAACTGTGTGCCAGTCTCTTTTAATCAATGTAGTTTTGCAATCGAAGCAGTAGGTAGTTTGTCCCTCTGTATTATGTACATTCCCGGTGTAGCAATATTTTATGCCTGATTCAAGCGCAATTTTTCTTGCTGTCGTTAAAGTTTTTTCCGGCGTAGGATATTTATCCTTCATTTTAAAATCGGGGTGAAATGCGGTGAAATGTAATGGAACAGAATCACCAAGATTTTGCAAAATCCAGTCAATTTCCAATTTTATTTCATCTAAGGAATCATTTTCATCGGGGATGAGTAATGTTGTTATTTCAAACCAAACTTCGGTTTCGTTCTTTAACCAAACAAGTGTATCAAGTACGTTCTTCAAATGAGAGGAAGTTAACTTAAAATAAAAACGTTCCGTAAATCCCTTCAAGTCGACATTAGCTGCGTCAATATTTTTATAAATTTCCTTTCTTGCTTCTTTATCTATATAACCTGCGGTAACCATTACAGTTTTTATATCCTCAGCACGGGCAATTTCGGCTATGTCCATTACATACTCACCAAAAATTGTTGGATCATTATATGTAAAGGCTATTGAAGGTACTTTATATTTTTTTGCAAGCATTATTACGTCTTCAGGACTTGCGGTCACTGACTGAAGCTCGTCCAACTTCGCTTTACTAATCGACCAGTTCTGGCAAAATTTGCATCCTAGATTGCACCCTGCGGTTCCAAAGCTCAAAATTGATGTTCCGGGGTAAAAATGAAATAACGGTTTTTTTTCTACCGGGTCGATTGCGAAACCGGTAGGTTTTCCGTAACCCAATGTATAAAGCTTTCCGCCTTGGTTCTGCCTTATATAACAAAATCCTGGTTGTCCATCACCGATTTTACAGTACCGCGGACAAAGTGTACAAAGAATTTTTCCGTCTTCAAGAGTATGCCACCAGTTTGCTAATTTTATTTCTTCTGATTGCATTTTTTTCTTTTTGATTAAATTACTTCAAATCTTAACCAATTTACTCTGCCTTTTTCGGAATATGGGGCACCGGCAGTAAATATAACAATATCACCTTTTTTAACATATCCGGCTTCAAGAATTAACCTTTTTGCTTCATCTATCGCAAGATTTTCTTTATGAATTTCTTCCATATAAATAGACAAAACACCCCAGCGCAAACATAGACCATTCATCGTCTGAAATTTATTAGAAATAGCAATAATTTTTGCTTTCGGGCGAAACTTAGAAAAGTTTCTTGCCGTTCTTCCTTCGTATGTAAAAACAACGATCGCGGCGGCATTTACCTGTTGGCTAACTTTCGTTATTGCTCTTCCAACAGAATCAAAAAGATTTTCGGATAAATTAGAAGGAATTTCGATGTCACCATCCCTTGATTGTGGAAGATATTGCTCTGCATTTATTGCTATGTCACTCATTATTTTTACTGCTTGAAGAGGGTACTTACCGACAGAAGTCTCGCCGCTTAGCATCACTGTGTCGGTGCCGTCTAAAACTGCATTAGCTACATCGGAAGCTTCAGCTCGTGTAGGAATGGGATTGTGAATCATCGAATCAAGCATTTGTGTTGCTGTAATTACAAGTTTACCGACTGTATTACATCTTTTTATAATCCTTTTTTGAATCATCGGAACTTCTTGCGCCGGAATTTCAACCCCCAAGTCTCCCCGCGCTACCATAATGCCGTCAGCTACATTTAGAATCTCATCAAAATTATCTACAGCTTCACGTTTTTCGATTTTTGCTATTACAGGCACCAATGAACCTCTCTCTTTCAACCATTCTTTAATTTCTATAATATCTTTTGCACTTCTTACAAAAGAAAGAGCGATATAGTCTATGCGATGCTTCAATGCAAATTCAAGATCATCAAAATCTTTTTTTGTGACAGACGGAGTCGATAATACCATCCCGGGCAGGTTCATACCCTTTCGCGGTCTTAATGTTCCTCCTGTTTCAATTATGCAAATTACGGAGTTTATCTTCTTAGATTTTATCCTGAGCCGGATCAATCCGTCATCAATTAAAATTTGATCATTCACCTTTGCATCTTCCGGAAGCTCTTTGTAAGAAGTCGAAATAACTTGTGAGGTTCCCAAAATTTCTTTCGTGGTTATCTCAATTTCATTGCCGGCTGTAATTTCTATTTCGGGCTGGTTTAATTCGCCGATCCTAATTTTAGGTCCTTGAAGATCCATTAAAATTGCAAGTGGTGTTTTTTCATCAACACAGGCCTTGTCTATTTCATTGAACAAAGTTTCGAATTCATTATAATTGGCATGAGAAAAATTTAATCTTACACCGTCCATTCCGGCAAGAATTAATTGTTCAATTATTTCAGCGGAATTTGTTGCCGGTCCAAGAGTGCATAATATTTTTGTCTTTGATAAATTTTTATTTAAGGATGTATTCATTTCACTTTCTTTTTAAGTTGAGAATTGTTTTCGTTTATTTTAGTTGCTTTTGATTTCGCGTAAAGATCTTTGATTTTCTTTTCTACAAGATCAAAAACTGTATTAGGCTCATAATCACCGTTAACTATGCGCTTGCCAGCTTTTACCCCTGTTAGTATTTCAATACCTTCTTCCACTCTTTCAATCGTGTATATATGAAAATTGTTTTTTCTAACTGCTTCAATAACATCGTCGCGGAGCATTAATTCCTTAACATTTTGTATCGGAATAATTACGCCTTGCTTTTTGTTTAATCCGCGGGCTTTGCAAACATCATAGAAGCCTTCAACTTTTTCGTTAACCCCTCCTATTGGTTGAACGTCTCCTTTTTGATTTAAAGACCCGGTCACAGCAATTGATTGTTTGAGCGGTAATCCTGATAATGTAGATAGTAGAGCAAAAATTTCTGCGCATGATGCGCTATCGCCATCCACCGTTCCGTATGATTGCTCGAAGACTAAATTTGCGTTAAAAGATAATGGTAAGTTTTGTCCGAATGTCTCTTTAAAATATCCCGATATAATTAAAACGCCTTTGTTGTAGTGCCTTCCACTCATTCCGGCTTCGCGTTCGACATTAATTATGGACCCGCTTCCTAGCGAAACAGTCGCAGTTATTCTTGTCGGTCTTCCGAAAGAATAAAAGTCTGCATCATAAACTGCTAACCCGTTTATTTGTCCGACTCGCTCACCTTCGGTATCGATCAAAACTGTGCCCTCTTCAATCATGTCATTAATTTTTGATTCTAGCATGCCATGTCTTTCTTTACCGAGGTTGTAAGCTTTACGCACGTGGTCTGCATTTACGACATCGAAACCGTCGTCTGTTGCCCAAAAATTTGCTTCCCTGGCTAAATCGGCAATTTTAGAAAATCTTGTTGTTAACTTACTTTTTTGCCCTGCATATTTTGCTCCAAGCTCAATCAAATATGCAATCGCAGTTTTATCAAACTCATGAAGGTTCTCCTCGGCGATTAATTTTTTAATTACCCGTGCATACTGAACAAGCACTTCATCAGTGCGTTTTATTTCGTAATCGAAGTCAGCCTTTACTTTAAATATCTTTTTGAAATCATCTTCATAATTTGCAAGTATGGAATAGATGTTGTCGTTGCCTATCAAAATTACTTTTGTATCGATTTCAATTGGTTCCGGTTTAAGAACGGATGGTGCAATCTGAAAGTAATTGTGTAAATCTTGAATCTCTAATTTCCTATAAGTTAAAATTCTTTTTAAGGTGCGCCAGACTCCCGGTTCTTCAAAAAGGTGTTTAACATTTAAAACAAGATAACCGCCGTTAGCGCGAAGCATAGAGCCAGATTTAATTTTTGTAAAGTCACTATACCAACCTCCTCGTCCGTCAGATATTTTTTCTATGGCTCCAAAAAGATTAACATAACTCGGAGAGGTCTCTATTACAACTGGGCAACTCTTAGTTTCACTATTGTCTAAGATGATGTTTATATCATATTCTTTGAAATAATCAATTTGAAATCCTTCCGGAGTTTCTTCTCCTTGAGGTTTTACTCCCTTGAATACTTGAATGCTCGCAAGAATATTTTCTTCAGCTTGAGTTAGGTAGTCAATAACTTTTTCATCTGAATATTTTTCTTTAAGATTTTCGATAACTCCTTTAACAACTACTTCAACGGTTTCCTGTTCAAGTTCGCTAAGCTTACCCTGAAATTCCTGACTTAGTGTTATACTTTTCTTAAATAAATTATGGAGCTCTTGCTGGTGGATATTGTATTTTTTAATAAATTCCTTGGCAGCTTGCTCTGTTAATTTTCCTTGTTTAACAAATTCGTCAAGTTGATAGATTGGTGTTGGTTTTTGATCAATGATTGGGAAGATATCCGGTCTTGCAGTCTCGCCTACTTTTACTTGTCCCAGTGAAAAATTTTCTTTTCTAAGTTTTTCATCAAAAGCAGTCATCATAATTTGTTCTTTTTCGTTGTAATTACTGATAATCTGTTGACGTCTGCTTAGATATGAGTCATTATCAAGAACTTGAGGTATCTGAATTTTTAGTAAGTCTATTGCAGATGCAAAATCCTGTTTGAAAATTTTAGCTTTACCTATCGGAAAGGTAAGTAGAATGGGCCGGTCTTCATCCTTAAAATTATTCACGTAAGCAAAATCGTATAATGGGGGGCAGTTGTCGCTGATTGCCTCCAGCATTTTTTTTACGGTGGTAGCTTTTCCTGTGCCTGAAAGTCCGGCAATAAAAATATTATAACCAGGTCCTCTTAAATCAACACCGAGCTTAATTGCTTTAAGTGCGCGCTCTTGTCCCAATATCCCCTCAATCGGTTCAATATCGCTTGTTGAATCAAACGAAAAAATATCCGGGTTGCAGCGCCATCTCAAATCAACCGGCTTTAACTTGTTCGGTTTTGGTGGTTTAGGATATTTCATGATGTTCCTTCTTTCGTTTTAGAATATTTATAAAAACAAACAACAAATTTTCATGAAATTTATTGAAGTCTTTCACTGCCCAAGGTAATTCTTAAAACTCTTTTCACTTTTAAAATTAACTCTTTTTTAAAAGAGAGACAAAACAAATGGATAGTAGTTGAGTTCATATTGATAGTCTCAAATATTTTAGTCTTAATTTTTACTTATTTAAATCAAAAATTTATTTTGAATTTCTTACATATTTACTTGATTCTACATTAAGAAGCTTATTAAATTTTGTATACAAGAATTTTTAAAGAGAGATTATCAAAATGAATATTGAAGAAGTTCGAGCGGAATTTCCTTACCTTAAAAACGGAAAGATTTATTTTAACCATGCATCAACTGGACCTATGTCTAAAAGGGTACTAAACACAATAACAAAAGTCCTCTATGAAAAAAGCGAAACTAACATTGATGAATTTTTAGGTCTTCAAGCCGTCATTAAAGAAAGCAAAAGCAATCTTGCTTTGATGATTAATACAGTGCCTGATAGGATTGCTTTTATTGATAACACAAGTACAGGAATAAATATCATTGCTCAAGGTGTAAAATGGAAAAAAGGCGATAGAGTTTTACTTAATGATCTTGAGTTTCCCGCAAATGTTTATCCATTCTTAAATCTAAAAGAAAAAAGCGTTGAAATTGATTTTGTCAAATCGCATGACGGAATTGTTTCTGCCGAAGATATAATTGATAATATAAAACCGGCGACAAGATTGGTTTCAATTAGCTATGTGCAGTTTCTAACCGGCTACAGAGTTGACCTTGAAAAGATCGGTAAAGTTTGTAAGGAAAGAGGGATCATTTTTTCTGTTGATGCAATTCAGGGGTTAGGCGCTTTAAAGCTGGATGTAAAAAAAAATAATGTCGATTTTCTTTCCTCGGGAAGTCAAAAATGGATGCTTGGTTTGCAAGGGCTTGGAATGATTTATATTTCCGAAGAGCTTCAGCAAAAAATGGAGCCAAAATTTATCGGCTGGCTTTCTGTCGAAGATGCGTGGAATCTTCTTCACTACGATTTGAAATTAAAAAAATCTGCAGATTGTTTTCAAGGAGGTACATTAAACTCCATCGGAATTTATGCTCTTAACACTTCGTTGAAATTTTTTAAGGAATTTGGTCATGATAAGATTGAAGAATTAATCTTAGAAAATTCCGAATATTTGATTAAACAGCTTCAATCAATTGGTCTAAGCCCTATTCTAAAGAATTGTTCAAAAGAAAATCTTTCCGGGATCGTCTCCTTCAAGCATAAAGATTCTCAAAAAGTATATGACGAACTATCAGCACTGAACATCCACTGTGCAGTCCGGGAAGGATATATCAGGTTTTCGCCACATTTTTACAACATAAAAGAAGAAATTGATAAAGTGACGGAAGTCCTAAGAAAAATCATTTAATCATTAGTATTATTAAACGTAAGAAATTTTCATTTATATTAACTCAGTATAATTATTATTTAGAATAACGGAGAAGAATATGTATAGCCAAATTTTGAAGTACCGTATTTCCTTTTTGATAATTGGAGTGTTGTTAGCTTCAAGTATCTCAATAAATGCACAGCAAATGAAAAAGAATAATCAGAAGGAATCAAAAGTCCCAGGCTGGAATAAAGTAGTAAGAGTTAGCCCGAAAGCTTCAATTGAAGGAACAATAGGATTAACCGATGTGACGATTTCTTATAGCCGTCCCGGTGTTAAAGGAAGGAAAATTTGGGGCGGATTAGTACCTTACAGCAAGGTCTGGCGCGCAGGTGCAAATGAAGCAACAAAGATTACTTTCTCAACAGATGTCAGTATAAATGGCAAGAAATTGCCCGCAGGTTCCTATGGCTTTTTTATTATTCCTACGACAAAGACCTGGACAATTATCTTCAACAAAGTAGCCGACCAGTGGGGCGCATTTACTTATAATGAAGCTGAAGATGCGCTGCGTTTACCTGTTATGCCGCAGCAATCAACGTATCACGAATGGCTTACTTATACTTTTGAAAATATGAATGTAACTGCAAACGGTAAACCGAATTCAGCCGTTGTTTATATGAAGTGGGATAAAATTAAATTACCATTTACTATTGAAACTGATGGGAAGTAATTAATTTTTGATAAACCTGATAAGTCTTTTCATCAAAACAGACAAAAATTACTTTTTCTATAAAAGAATTATTTTCTAGAAATTTTATTGTTACATCAACTGCAATTTTTGCCGCATCATTAAGAGGGTAGCCGTAAATTCCCGTACTGATGGCTGGAAAGGCGATTGTTTTAATTCCATTTTCAATCGCAAGGTTAAGCGAATTCTTGTAACAACTTGCTAAAAGTTTTGCTTCATTTTGAATTCCGCCGCGCCAAATTGGGCCAACTGTGTGGATTACAAATTTAGCGGGAAGCTTAAAGCCGGGAGTTATTTTCGCTTCACCGGTGGGACATTCGTTAAGCTTTCTGCAATGTTCAAGAAGCTCCGGTCCGGCTGCATTGTGAATTGCGCCGTCTACTCCGCCGCCGCCAAGCAGACTTGAGTTCGCCGCATTTACAATTGCATCTACTTTAAGATTGGTAATATCGCCGCGGAAAATTTCAATTTTATTTCTTAATGATGTTTCCATTTTAGGCTTTTATTTAATGGCTATTAATCATTAACTCACATTGCAAATATACTATGGTTGTAGCTTAACTGCCTGCCAAAGGGGTGCCCTGATGAAAAACTAACTGCCACCGGTCATCGGACTTCCTCCATATCGAACTTCTTAATGAATGTCTTGTATTATTACTAATTTTATTTACGCTATTTGCTGTGTAGGTTAACAGTATAACTTCCGGAGCCAATTGCAGCTCTTTGAAATTCATTATAGTTATGTACCCTTCAGATTCTTGTTTCAATGTTTCTATTATTTGGTGTTTATTATAAATTGTACCGGAGCTTCCAATCTCAATGAATTCATCTGATAGTAAATACAATAATTCTTGAGGTGACTTTCGCACCTCCGGGTTTAATAATTTTTCTTCAAGACTTCTTAAATGCTCATTCATCGAGAATTCTGTTGTCATATTATTTCCTATTTTTAAGTATAAATAATAACCCGTTTGTGTGAGACTGTAGTTCTATTTACCCTGCGCTGTCTCATCGTTTTCTATTAGAGATGAGTTAGCCGCATTCACAATAGCATCAGCTTTTAACTTAGTAATAGCGCCGCAGAAAATTTCAATTTTATTTCTTAATGATGTTTCCATTTTATATTTTTATTTGACGGTTATAAATTATTGAAAGTTGAGTTTAATGTAAATAAAAAAACCATCGTCGAATGACGATGGTTTATAATCCCCATGTTAAATTTTTAGATCTTTTACAGTTTATTTCTTAAAGAACTCGCTTACCATAGAATAAAATTCAGTGTCGCTTAACTTTTCAAATTCACCTTCCTGCAGTTCATCATAACCCTTAGCTGTGCTTGCTCCGGCTTTTTTCCTAATTCCTATCAATCGGTCAATGTCCTCCTGGTAATAGGTAACGGCAGTCTTTCCTATTTTTAGATTTTTAATCTCTGTATCAAGGTTATCCGCATCAAGAATGCAAATCCAGTTTGAATCATAAGGTGTAATATCAAGCGACTCAATTTCATTCTTCAACGGCGAGTTAATTTTTGTAACTTTTCCTGTTATAGGTGAATTAAAAGTCACGGATCGCGTCCCTTGCTTTATCGTAAACAATGGCTGCCCCAATTTTACCATCATACCAAGATTGGGGAAATCAATGGCATCAATTTTACCGATGAGTTTTTTTGCAAAATCATCAATGCCCACTTTGACTGCACCGTCTTGTTCCATGCTTGCCCAGCAATGTCCCGGTGAAATAAATACTCCGCCCGGTATTGCAAATTCGTAAGTCTTAAAGTGTTTCGATTCGGCGAGATGGGTAATGTGCACTTTTGGTTTTAACTGCTTCTGAATTCTATCCTGTCTCATTATCAAAATCTTTTTTACAAATCCAAGGAGCTCGTCTTCAGTGAAAGGCTTTTGAACATAATCCATTGCACCATATTTCATACACTCAACGGCGGTTTCTACTGTAGCAAAACCTGTAATGATTACGACGTCAATATCAGGGCGAAGATATTTTACCGACTTTGTAACTTCAACGCCATCCATTTGGGGCATCTTTAGATCGGTAAAAACAAAATCATAATTATGAGACTGAATTAGTCCAAGCGCCTCCTGACCTGTTTCTACAGTATCAACGCAGTAGCCGTCGAGCACTAAGATTTTTCTAAAGCTATCGAGAATTACAGGTTCATCATCCACACAAAGAATTTTTGCTTTAGGGTTTTCTACTTCGACTCTCTTCAAAGTTTTTGATTCTCTGGTAAAATCCAGGTTTAAACTTACGGCTAATGCCGCTTCGCGATCTTTTCTTTCTTTTTGCTCGCGAATAGTTTTGCTGATTTGTCTGATTAAGACGTCAGCAATTACGAACAGTATTACTGCAATAATTAATAGTGGCATATTTATCTCCTGTAGTTAAATTTTATTCCGGCTTTCGCCTGTTATTAAAAATTCTAAAGTCTATCCGAGCTGCAGGGAATTAAATGCTTCAGCTCGTACTCACTTTCGGATGGAATTATCCTGTAAAACCATCCATTAAAGTATGGGTCCTTTTCTAAAATACTTACATCCTTTAAAACTTCTTCGTTTCTTTCGATTATTCTACCGGTAACCGGTGATAAAACATTGTGGGCTAATCCGTCTTTTGATTTTATCGAAGCACATTGGTTTCCTTGAATAATTTCCTCGTCAATTTTTTGGAATTCTATTTCTTCAACGCCTTCTATTGTTTTCAAAAATAAATCTGTTACACCGATTAGAATTGAACCTGCGTTCTCTTCTTCTGCCCAGCTTGAATAACCAAGTCTATAATATTTTGCCGGACAGGGAACGTATATTATAGTCGCATCGTCTTCCTGGATGTGCGAAGCTAAGAGCATTTTTTGAACTTCCGAATACTTCATAGCGCGGATAATCGAATTTAAAATCTCATCGGCGGTAAATGGCTTTGGGATAAAATCAATTGCGCCTTTGTATAAGGACATTACCGCATTTTCAACGGTCGAATAACCGGTAGTCATAATTACGGGCGACGTAATTTTCCTTCGCATAATCTCATCAAGGAATTCAAAGCCGTCAAAATCAGGCATCATTATATCGCAGACAATAATCTTGTAAGAATATTTTGATAATTTTTCCAGAGCGTCTTTTGCATCAATCGATGTGTCGACTTTAAATCCTTCGGCAGAGCAGATTTTATTTACCGCGTCGATTATTACCTGCTCGTCATCAATTACCAATATGTCAAACTGCTTATTCATATTTACCTTGCCTGTCTTAGGGGAAGATGAATTGTAAAAGTAGTTCCTTTGTTTATAATACTCTCAACACTGATTGTACCATTATGGTTATCGATAATCCCCCAAATAACAGAAAGCCCGAGCCCTGTTCCTTTCTGTCCCTTTGTACTAAAGAACGGTTCAAAAATTCTTGCCAAATCTTCCTTTGCAATCCCGCAGCCGGTATCGGAAAGCTTAATCTCAATGTATTCCCGTTTACCTTCATTGTCAACAGCATCCCATCTTTGCCAACCGCAACTTTTGCTTGTGCAAGACTCAAATTTTCCCTGAGTTGGAATGTCAAACGAAATAACTGCTGAACCGCATTTCGGGCATTTTACGTTCTCTTCCATTAAAGAAGTATTACATTGTGGGCAAACAACCTTCTCATCATTTTTCAATTCTGTAATATTAGTAAGATGACGGTTTCTACCATAAACCGGATCAAAGTGGACAATATCTTCTCCTGCAAGAGAAAGTATTTTTAATTTGATGGAAGGCATTCCATCAATTTTATATTCGTTATCTGTTAAATCGTGTCGCTTAGGGCAGATCGCTTTTTTAATGTGAGTTATTCCGTAAGGTGAAAGAGTAATTAATGCAGTATTAATAGAAATAGTTCCGCCGTTAGTTCCAACTGCATCTGCTGCATTTACAATTAAGTTGATAAAGACCTGCTGCATCTGGTTTGCATCGACAGTTATTGTAGGCAGGCTTAGGTCAAGATTTTTATTTAGTTTAATATGATTTATAGTAAGCTGATTCTCTATGACTAAAACAGAGCGCTCTATAATTTCATTAATGTTTGCTTCATTTTTCTTTGGTACAGATTGCCGCGCGAAATCAAGAAGACTTTTTACAATTTCCCTGCTTCGTTTGGTTTCTCTAACTATAACTTTTAAGTCTTCATGCAGTTCCGGATTATTTTCAGTTCTCTTTAATAGAAAACTGCTATATGTAAGAACGCCTGTCAACGGATTATTTATTTCATGCGCTACGCCGGCAGCAAGCCTTCCAAGCGAAGCCATCTTATCGGATTGAAATAACTGCATCCTGGCTTCCGATAATTTTTGTGTCATATTGTTGAATGACCTTGCAAGCATTCCAAGCTCATCTTTGCGCCGGTCTTTAATTGTATAATTAAGATTTCCAACGCCGACCTGGTTTGTTGCTTTTAAGAGTTCATTTACCGGCTTGACTACCCAGCGTCTTACAAAGAAACCGATTATGAAACTAAGCGCAAGCACAGCCGTAATTGCAAATATTATAATTTCCATTTCACTTTTCTGAATTTGCTTATCAACTTCTTCAAGCGAAATTGTAATGTCCAGGACACCTAAAACGGTTTGAGATTTTTGATGCGCATGGCAATCTGCCTGCCAGCAGGATTCTTCGTTATAGATCGGGCTTATAATCCCAAGTACTCTTGGTGCGGATTGAACCGGTCTAAAGATTCTCGTTCTTCTTTTTATGGGCAAACGTTCCAGAGGCTTATTGGCGGCATGACAGGCGTAACAGCTCTCCTCATTTTTATCTACCATTCTGCCTATGTCTGCCTGGTGCGAAGAATATATTATTGCGCCGGATTTATTTATAACACGTACGGTTCTTATGCTTGGCTGCTCGCCGATAGTGTTAATTATTTTATTGATTCTATCACGCTGGTTTAACAACATATCATACCGCGTACTGTGTATTATAGTCTCACTTAACTGGTTTGCGCCAAGTTCAACTTCTGCGAGAAGGCTAGCGCTGTGAGAGTGAATATTAAAATAGGAAAAAATTCCTATCGTCAATAACGCAGTAACTCCTACTGCAAGTATTAATTTGAATCCTATTTTATTAAACATCGTTTTCATTTTACTAGTCAGCTTAACTTCTAGCCAAGCATCTCCAAAAATATTATAATCTTGAATACTGAAACACTTTGACTTCAGTCCGCGAAATCATCTTCGCTTGCCGGTTATCAAGATTCCCGGCTTATCTTTCGGAAAACTCTTGTCCTCATGGCAGTTTGAGCATGAAGGCGGTTTAGAAAAATCTTTATTTATATGACAATCACCGCAATCAGCATCAGTGTGATTTTTATCCAGCTTTAGTCCGGTAATTTCATGTTTGAATGAACCTGCTTTCCAATCTTTATGGCAGCTGACGCATTTGTTATCAAGTTTAGTAAACTTGTAAGAAGTTCCGTGGCATTTAGTGCAAGACAGCTTTGCATGGAAGCGGTTAAGCGCCCAGCCGGTTCTTATTTCATGATTAAACGATCCCACTACTTTATCTTTATGGCATAAACTGCAATTATCATTTTGATGACACGTGAAGCAAGGTTTATGATGTTCTGCTTTACTCTTCTGCATTTTTATCGGCATTCCTTCAGGATTGTTTACCATATTTGCGTTGCCTTTATCATGACACTGCGAGCAATTCTGCTGCTGATGGCAGTCGATGCATTTTGCGCCGAATAAATTTATATGTTCATCATGGAAGAAAGTGACAAGCTTGCCGTCTTTATCATTTGTTTCAAAGACAATTTTCTTTGGTTCAACTAATTTCGGATGAGTCTTAGCTTCAAGTGCTTTTGCCCTTTTCATTTCAGAAGAGCTTTGGACTGAATTTTTTAGGGCATGGCATGAAACGCAACTGTTTTGATGGCTCCATTCGCGATGGCATGTAATACACTGTCTATGGTAAGCCGCTTCGAGATCAGGTTTGCTAATATCGTCTCTTTTTCTATTTTGAAGATGGCAATTCTTGCAAGGCTGAATCGGTCCGCTTGTGTTGTAATGATGGCATGTTGCACAGCCGCCGGACATCTCCGCCATTTCTGCATGAATTCTGTGTTGGAAAATTACGGGTTCATATTTCTTTGAAATCTCTCCTAGCGTCACTACGTTTTTTGTTTTTCCTGCAGGCTGATAAACAGTGACCATTGAGGCGCGCGGGCAAGCATTTAAGCATGGGTCTTGCTTTGTGGGTACATCACAGGAATGACATGTTTTACAAGTAAGATTTGTTACGGGATGATTTTTTGAAATCTTCTTTTGTCCGAAACTAAATGTCGATAATACTATTGCAAGTAGAATAATCTTTTTCATTTTTCGCTTCCCCGGATAGAAAATTTAGTTGATAGAGAATAGCTCCTGTCCGGCTGACTGATTATCGGGAAATTCATAACTAAAAATCTATAGACCAGTACTAATATAGAAATAAATCCAACAGTAACAGATATTTCTCCGATTGACGGAATGTAGGTTACTAATTTATATGGCGGATTGTATGCAATTACAAAATTATTAAACCGGTTAAGTAATACTCCGAAGACTACGAGTGAAGAGGCAACAAATAACCACAGAGGAGAATTCAAAACTGCTTTTGAAAGAAACATACGCAAGGGAATTATAACGCCAAACAATAGTTCAATCACAAACATCACGCTTTGAAGATTAAAGGAAGTTAGATAAACAAAAGTTTCTCTGATGAACATATCGCCAAGCTTGAATGCTAAATAGACGCCAAGGATAGGCGCTACCATTGTGCCCAGACGGGAGAGGACTTTCATTTCCGGCTTAAGTCCGAATGATCTTGCTGCAATCAAAGATTCAAATATTACCATTGGGAAGCCTACTGATATTGCTGATAATAAAAATAGCAACGGAAGAATAGGTGTTTGCCATAGCGGGTGCATTTTAGGTCCCGCTATTATCATTAAGGTTCCAAGCGATGACTGATGAAGCGTTGATAAAACGACACCGGCAATTATAAATACGAACATTGTTTTTGATAGTCCCCGGTTTAAGAGAATTAATGCTTTTTCAATTGGTGTGTTAAGGAACTTGAAAATCCCTTTAAGATTCATGTGTCCAATAAATCTTTCGCAGATTGTAGGAAGAAATTCAATGTAAAGAACAGTTACGTAAATCATTACACAAATACCGACTTCAAAGAGAGCGGAGCTTCCGTTCCACATTATTAACGGATGCCAGATGTAATACCAGCGCCCTATGTCAATAAAAACGCCAATTGCGACAAATGTATAGCCAAGCATAGCCGTCAGAAGAGCGGGACGAACAACATCGTGGTAATATTCCCTGTGCATAACATGACCGAGAGCGGCAGTGGTAAATCCACCGGCAGCAAGAGCGACACCGGCAGCTACATCAATACCAATCCAAATTCCCCAGGGGTATTGATTATTAAGATTTGTGACTGCTCCTATGCCGAATAAAAATCTTCCGGCAAGCCAAAACAATCCGTTTAGAGCAAGTATAATTAAAATGACCACGCCGGGTGTAAAATATTTTTTGTTAATCGGTGCTGGTTTTGTATATAATTCCATTTTAATCCCTATTCTTCAGATTCATTTTTTCTTTTTGTAATCCACATTAAGCCGCCGAGCAGAGCATATAAAGAAACCGGCGGAACAAAGTATGCAAATATTCCATGCTGTATAGATTCGGATACACCTGGAGCGGGTTTATCACCGAGCTTTGGGAATTGGAGTTTAGAGAAATCTTGATTTGCGAGGTAGAGCCAGGAGGTTCCTCCTACTTCATACTCACCGAAAATATGGTTTACATATTTCTCAGGATTCCTTCTTATTCGTTCACGTGCAATTTTTACCAGGTCATTTCTATTACCATATGTTAAAGCTTCAACCGGGCAGATTTCCACGCATGCAGGAAGCTTATCTACTTTTGTTCTTTCAAAGCAGAAATCACATTTTTTAATTTGAGGATTTAGCGCTTTATCGAATTGGAATGCCGGAACCTGGAAAGGACACGCTACCATGCAATAGCGGCAGCCGATGCATTTGTTTGTATCCCAGATAACCGAACCGTTTTCATGTTTGGAAAAGGCGCCTACTATGCAAGCCGAAACACAAGCCGGATGATCACAGTGCATGCATTGCACCTTTACATCTGTCGGAATCTCAGAATTTTGCGGATTAGGATACTCATTTACCACAGTTAAAGCGGATTCATCCGGTCTTCTCATTTCTTTGAAAACCGACCTATCGCTGTATTTATCAAGTGATTGAGTAGGCATGTCATGAGCTGTTTTGCAAGCCCACTCGCAATTCCGGCAGCCTATGCAGACAGTTGTGTCCACAAGAACACCCATCCGGTCTTCGGAAAGTATGTCTTTTGGAGCTGCTTTTGCTGATGTGATAGATAAACCACTTAATGCAGTCCCTGCAATAGCGGTTGTTTTTAAGAAATCCCGTCTATTTTGTTTTCCCATACAACATCCGTTACAAGTTTAATGTTAGGTTATTGTTTATAGTAACACTTGCTTATGTAGATAGTTAATTATATAAAACTATGCCAAAGTATCGCATTTTGGAGTAAATAGTAATTTATAGCTAAATGAATTGAATATGTGAAGTTAAGCGGAAAAGAATGGGGCTACTGTTGAAAAATGCAAATTTACTTCTCGTAACTGAAAAATATTTAAATGACAAGTTGTAGTAAATGAGAAATTACTCTATTATTAAATCTATTTTCTCAACGGGACTAAATTCTAACTGATTTAAGAAATGCGAAGAGTGCGGGTTTGTAAAGTTTGTCACAGTTAGGGGGTAGGGAGAAGGATAATTGTAGAGGAAGTTTATGTCTTGATATAAGGAAGCAGTGTGCATTCACAGCGCATTCAGAGTGCATTCAAAAATTTATATTGGCTTGATTTCCGTTTTGAGGTTGTTTAAGAAGGAATGATTCTTATTACTTTAAAAATATTATAAATTAAAGAAAAAGCATTAAAGCTTGTTTATAGCAAAGGTATTAGATTAAAGGAATAAAAGCAAGAAGGGAGCGAGGCGTGATCTTAAAAGTTTTTATAATTTTATTGCACATTGAAAAGAAATTATTTAAGTTGGTTTAAGAATTTATTGGGATAATGTATTTGACTTAATAATGGATACAGAAAATAAATTTCATATAGATTTGCGTGGGGAGAAGCAGAAATGCACACGCAAATAAATTTACCCGCACAGAGTGAGAACGGTGTACATCAACATCAGGGAGACACAAATACATTTCAAAAAGATAATCCAAAACTTTTAGACAGAGTAAGCATTGATATGCGGGTGAAGCATTATTCACGGAAGACGGAAGAAAGCTACACTTCGTGGATAAAGCGATTTATTCTTTTCAACAACAAGAAACATCCTAATGAAATGGGGAAAGAGGAGATCCAAAAGTTTGTTAATTATTTAGCAGTTGAAAAACATATATCTGTATCGACACAAAACCAGGCATTGAGTGCAATTCTATATCTTTACAAAAATATTCTAAGGAAAGATTTTGGCTGGTTAGAAGATGTAGTTAGAGCGCATAAGAGCAAAAGACTGCCTGTAGTATTTACAAAAGTTGAAACGAGAGAAATATTAAATAACCTGGAAGGAATTCCGAAATTAATTTGTTCATTGTTATATGGTTCCGGTTTAAGATTAGGAGAGGCATTAGAGCTTAGGGTAAAAGATATTAATTTTGAATATAGACAGATAATAGTGCGAGAAGCAAAAGGCGACAAAGATAGAATTACAACATTACCGGACAAGATAATTCCTGAATTAAAACAGCACTTAAACAAAGTTTATAAGCAGCATAAGGAAGATTTAACGAAAGGGAAAGGAAAAACAAAGCTGCCGTATGCATTAGCGATAAAGTATCCGAATGCCGATAAAGATTTTTATTGGCAATACGCATTTCCGGCAGAAAAATTTATAAAGGATAAAGAAAGCGGGTTAGTATATAGATATCACATACATGAGAGCACAATACAGAAAGCAATAAGGCAAGCTGTACAAAAGGCTAAGATATTAAAACCAGGCACGGCACATACTTTTAGACATTCATTTGCCACACATCTTCTTGAAGCAGGATATGACATAAGAACTATACAAGAATTACTTGGACACAGCAGCGTAAAAACGACAATGATATATACACACGTTGCAAATATGGGCGCTGGAATTAAGAGTCCATTAGACGGATGAAGTTCAATTTTTATTAGGCGGAATGATTCATCCGTCTAATAAACTTAAGCATTAAAATGAAATGTTATAAATATATAGGAATAAACAAATTATGGAGATTAGGCTTATATTTAATAGGAGTGTTAGCAGGAAAATAAATCGGGATAACACGCCGAATAAAATGCAGTCTAATCGGCTCAATTAATAGTTAGGCAACTGTGAGAGATAGGAAGAATTCCAATATTTTTATTAAATTTAGCAATAAAATAATAAATGATTCATACTTATGACTCAAGAAGAACATATTAAATACTGGCTCGACAGTGCGGAACATGATTTAGAAACTTTAGATGCTTTATATGAAACCGGTAAATATGATTGGGCTCTTTTTATCGGTCATTTAGTTTTAGAGAAATTATTAAAAGCTATCTTTGTAAAAAATAATGAAAATAAAATACCACCTAAACTTCATAACTTAGTAAGATTAGCGGAAGAATCACATGTTAAGATTGATGACAATAAAAAAGTAATTCTGGATAAAATAAATGATTTTAATATTGAGGTTAGATATCCTGAATATAAGAATGAGTTTTATAAAACTTGCACAAAAGAATTTGCAGAAGAAAATATAAAAGAAATAAAAGAGTTATATCAATGGTTAAAATCCCAGATAAAATAAGAGCTATTGCTGAAAGATATATTTTATTACTAAAAGAGAATAATATTTCAGTAGAAAATGCCTATTTATTCGGTAGTTACGCTAAAGGGAACAATAATGAATGGAGCGATATTGATATAGCAATAGTATCCGGTGCATTTGAAGGGATTAGAATAAAAGACAGAGATAAGATAAGGAAGTTAACTTTATCAGTAAGTTCAAGTTTAGAAATCCTACCATTTAGTCCAAGGGATTTTTCATTCGAAAATCCATTAGCAAAAGAAATAATCGAAACTGGAATAAGATTAGTCTAATAAAATAAGTTAACGTTGCCTAACGTGCTTCAACCCGACGGTGTTTTCGCATTCGGCATTTTACAAATCATAGTGTTTGTTTCTCCGTTTCGGGCAACTTGTTCGGCTTTGTTCTATTAAATTAAATTTTTTAAATCATTAATGTTTGTGCTATTATTCGGCATTCTTGTTCTGGGCTGCGGGTTAAGCACAACTTCGTTAGGTTGCTACACAATACAAAGGAATTTATGTTTGTCTTAAGATGGTTAGGAAATGTTCATGAAAAATTCTCCACTTGATTAAGGTAATCCAATGGATTATATTCGCATATGCTAATTACAGTAGTTGAATTACCTGAATACATAAAAAGAGCAGAAAAAATATTATCGGAAGATGAGAGAAATGATTTGCTTTATCATTTGTCTTCTAATCCAAAAGCGGGAAATTTAATACAAGGAACTGGAGGAATAAGAAAATTAAGGTGGGCTTCAAAAGGTAAAGGTAAAAGTGGCGGTTCGAGGATAATATATTTTTTCTATAATGAAACTATTCCGCTCTTCTTATTAACAATATTTGGTAAAAATGAAAAGGTCAATTTAAGCAAAGCTGAACGAAATGAATTAACAAAGTTGGTAAAGGAATTAATAAAAAATTATAAGAGGTAAAAAAATGAATGAAGCATATAAAAGCATAAGCAAAGGATTGAAGGAAGCAATTGAATATTCAAAAGGAAATACGAAAGAAGCCAGAGAATTTAGACCAAGACACATTGATGTAAAAAAGTTACGAGAAAGAATAGGAATGAGTCAGCCAAAGTTTGCAGCATCATTTGGAATAAGTTTAGGAACATTACGTCATTGGGAAAGAGGAGATAGGTATCCTCAAGGAGCAGCTTTAGTATTATTAAACTTATTATCAAAAGACCCAAACATAGTCTTAGAAGTTCTGTATAAGTAAAGGAGGCAACCTAACCCGTAACTCAACTTGACCGCTTCATTCGATTCGGGTTTGTTGCTGTTTTTAGCTTTGCGTTTTTCGTTTAGCATTGTTGTTTAAGTTTATTTAGTTAAAAAATATTTTCTTAATTATTGGCGTTGCCTTTCTAACTTAGCCTTTAGTTCTGGGCAGCAAGTTAGTTGCCACGCCGTTAGGTTGCCGCCATTATCATGAATCATCTACTGATCACTTTCGAAATACTCATCACCGTCGTTGCTCCCCTTCTTGTGCTTTATCTAAGGGGAACTTGGAAACAACAAACGATGGTGGCGTGCATGTCTACCATTCCAATACTGTGGTATTTCGTCTACGCGCCTATACATGAATTAAGCCATCTGCTTGTCGCATACCTTGTTGGTGGGCAGATTGTCGAAGTAAAACTCATTCCTAGGTTCTGGGCTGGAGAAACTGGTGGGGCGTGGATCAAATCGGAGGGTTTCACCAACGAATGGAGCCAGTTGATCATGTCTATATCGCCCTACGTTCTCGATCTTGTGAGCATTGCGGTTGGCGTTTACGTTCTTCAACGGAAACTCTCAAGTAACGCCTTTCTCATAGGATTTCTCTTCATGGTGTTGTGTTTGAGATCTACTTTTGACTTAGTATGTGAAACTATTGGATTTGCTACAGGCTTTCGAGGCGATCTATTTCACATTGCGCTCACTGTAGGTGATTTCGTTACATGGACCTTCCTATCACTCTCAATTATGTTTTCCATATATGCCATTATCGTAGTCATTGGGAGGTTCAAGGGATTTCCGCAGGAGGCAGCAAATGCGGCAACCTAACGTAACTCAACTTGACCGTTTCGCGCGCTTCGGGTTTGTTGCTGTTTTTGGCTTTGCGTTTTTCGTTTAACGTTGTTGTTCCAGTTTATTTAGTTATGAAATATTTTTTTAATTATTGGCGTTGTTATTCTAACTTAGCTGTCCGTTCTGGGCGGCAAGTTAGTTGATAACGCCGTTAGGTCGCACACCAATCATCGAGAGGAGGAAACGTGGAAAAGGTAGACTACAAAAAAGAGTTGAAACAACTCTACCTGCCTTCCAGCAAGGAAGTCAGCGTTGTCCAAGTACCAAAGCAACAGTTCATCATGATCGACGGGCAGGGAGACCCGAATACATCCAAAGAATTCCGTGAAGCCGTGGAAGCACTTTTTAGCACAGCGTACGCGTTAAAGTTCATGGTTAAAAAGAGCGAAACCGGTATTGACTATGGCGTGATGCCGCTAGAAGGTCTGTGGTGGTCAGACGACATGACAACATTCAGCGTGGGAAACAAATCGGACTGGAAATGGACGCTCATGATTATGCAGCCCGAATTTGTCACGCGCGAATTATTTGCCATCGCCTTGCAGCAAGTTAAAAAGAAGAAGAGCCTTGATGCGCTCTCGAAGCTGAGACTTGAAGCTTTCGCCGAAGGGAAGGCTGCGCAAATACTCTATGTGGGGCCATTTTCGGAAGAGGGTCCGACGATCGAGAATATCCACTCCTATATCAAACAAAACGGGTATAGAGTTTCTGGAAAACACCACGAGATTTATTTGAGCGACATGACGAAAACAGCACCCGACAAACTCAAAACCATTATCCGGCAGCCAGTAAAATAGTTGAGTTTAAAATGAACCCGGTTATCCGTAAGTTAAAAGAAGGTGATTTGCGTCAGAAGGGAAGATCTGAAGAAGTGGTTGCGGATGTGCTCAAGAAGCCGCAGCTGTTTCGCGATTTGGTGGCAGGAATATTGGATACGGAACCGGGAGTAAGAATGCGAGCATCTGATGCGATAGAAAAGATCACAAGATTGCATCCAGAATTTCTCCAGCCTTACAAGAGCGATTTCATAAATGTTTTCGCAAGAAACAGCCAAAAGGAAATACGTTGGCATCTGGCGCAGATACTGCCACGATTGGAACTTACCAAGAAGGAACGGCAACAAGTATTCGATATACTCGTTTCTTTTCTTGATGATGATAGCCGGATAGTAAAAACGTTCGCCATGCAGGGGCTGGCGGATATTGCGGAAATGGACCGCTCGTACCTGCCCCGCGTCGTAAGAATTGTCGAACGCTTGATGGCGAGTGGAATTCCAGCTATTCAAAGCCGAGGAAAGAAGTTGTTACCACAGCTAACGTCTCATTCCACCGGACCTGCGCGAAAAGCCACGCAGGCCGGTGAATTCAAACGTTAGGCAATAATAAACCAATAATTCAAATAATTAAATTATATTTCTAGAATTATAACAATTTCAATATGTTTTATATTTGTTTTCGGAAGTTGCAGGCAAGAATACAATCCGAAAAAGGAATTAAAAAATATAATGCTTTAATTTCAAAATGATAACAAGTAAAACCAAATACAAATCAGAAGCTATTTTACTTTCCGTGACCGTTCTTTGGGGCGGAACTTTTGTAATTGTTAAAGAGGCTCTGAACGACATATCATCAATGGCTTTTCTTATTGTCCGGTTTTCAATTGCCGGAATTATTTTACTCCCTTTTATGAGAAAAAGAAATTTTACAAAACAAAATATTTATTCTGGAATTTTTCTTGGAGCGTTATTATTTGCCGAATTTGCGGTTCAGACAATTGGATTAAAATTCACATCTGCTACTAAATCCGGATTTTTAACGGGGACAGCTGTTATTATGGTTCCGCTTTTACAGGTCATTATTGAAAAAAGAAAGCCCACAAAAGGTGTAATAATCGGTACAATTTTGGTCTTAATTGGAATAAGTTTTTTATCAAGCGGAGGTTCTTCTATTTTAAGCTTATTTAGTGATATTGGTTCTAACTTTAATTTGGGAGACTTTCTAACTCTGATCAGTGCTCTATTTTTTGCCCTTTATATAATTTACTTGGATATTGAAACTTCAAAACACGATTTTTGGATTCTGCTTTTTCTGCAATTTATTACAACTGCGTTTCTTGCCGGAATATTTTTGTTTGTATTTTCCGCAATAAATTTGGAACCGATCAAAATTGACTTAACTCAAAATTTAATTTTTGCAATTGCTTACACATCAATATTTGCAACGTTAATTACGACTGCGCTTCAAACCAAATATCAGAAAGATGTTACGCCAGCAAAAGCCGGAATAATATTTTCTTTTGAACCTATATTTTCTGCAATTTTTGCTTTCTTAATATTAGGAGAAATAATAACTAATTTTGGATACTTCGGTGCAGCTTTGATTATGTTAGGATTGCTGATTTCAGAACTTTATGAAAATTTATTTTTGAAAAATGGGACGTAAAAATAGTAGAGCTCAAATAATAGTTTTCGGTTTGGTTCAAGGAGTTGGTTTCGCTATAATAACACAAATTAAATAGGTAGATTATATGAAAACCTTAATCATTCTATTAGGTATTTTGTCTGGTTACCTTTTCCCCCTGTACAGTAATACACTTTCTATGAAGTTATTTTTAATTGCTATTTTCTCTTCAATTGTGGTTGGCTTTGTGTTCCCAGCGATGATGAATGCTAATTCATTAAGCAATAAGGATGATAGAGAAAAGGTTACTCTTAAAAGCAAAATATCCATATACAAAATGAATACAGTTTCGTTTTGGATTGGAGTATTTGTCCTCTGTCTAGCAATTACAAATATTACAAAACAAATACTTATTAATTTGGGAGCTAATCAGATAAGCATAGTAATTTTATTCTTTTGTCTTGGAATCTTTTTGAAGCTTCTTAAAATTAATTGGTCGATTAGTAAATAGTTAAAACAATAATATAGTTATGTAAGTGTTTTTGCCTAACCCGCAACTTAAAGCAACAGTGTCTTTGACTTGGTTTGTTGTTCAAATTTGATTAGTAAAACAAAACTGAATTATAAATAAAAGTCGTTGGCAATCGTGACATCTTTGTTCGGGGCGGACTGGTGAAAAGCCACGCAGTTAGCCACCAAATATAAGTATTGATTATTTAGATTAACTGTTTTTAATAAAGGCTATAACTCAAAATCAAAGTGGAGATATGTTATGAAATGGGATATCAAACGTGATAATTTCGCCTTAATAGTATTAGCTGTTGCTGTAATTATTGCCTGCTATTATTATACTATCTTACCTCAAATGGTTGCTTCCCATTATAATGGAAATGGGACTGTGGATTCATATTCATCAAAATTAAATTTTGTTTTGCTATGCCTTTGTATCCCTATAATTACTTACATTCTATCAACATATTACCTCTTTTCTAATGCTCTTAAAAAATATTTTGTTATGAAATTTAATACAATTCTTATACTCCGCGATGTGGTAATAACTTTTGCTGTTTTTATTATGACTCTTTTATTTGCATCCGGGGCGGAAGGCAAATTTCCAAATAATATATTGGGGATAGGTTTAGGTCTATTATTTATTTTATTTGGCAATTATTTACCTAAAATTCCTAGTAATTATTTTTTCGGTATAAGAACTCCCTGGACATTGTCTTCTGAATTAATATGGAATAGAACTCATAAAATTTCAGGTGCCTTATCAATAACAGGTGGACTGTTAATTGTTCTATTTACTCTTTTGAGGATAAAGTTGGGCATTTCAATTCTTGTAGTGCTAATACCTTTGGGACTCTATTCTGTTTTAATTTATCCATACTATCTTTCTATTAAGTTAGAAAAGGGTAATAATTTATAAAGATTCTCATTTTGTTCTATAACTGGCTATGTGCTTTAAATAAATTAAAATTTAACAAGAAGAAAAAATGAGGACTCAACCAGTGAGTTGAGTTTTAACATAACACGCCGTTAGCCTAACAAATAAACATTACGAAGATATGGCTCGAGCAATTTCTTTTTTTGATGTCCCAAGAGCTAGTAATGACCTTATGATGAGATCAAGAGAAACGGAAGGATCTCC
>JAKBMG010000124.1 GCA_021831685.1 Bacteroidota bacterium
TATTTTTCTTTTTCATTTAGGCATCCTTTACTGTTTTTATTTTATTTAATTAGATTGTTTATTAAAATCAACTTTATCTAATTTACAGAAAGGATGCCTTTTTATTATTATTTTAAACATAATATCTGCCGGCAGGCAAGCTCCTTCGAAATGACATCTGGAAGTTGTGCAACAGACTCTACCGGCAGACAGGCCGCAATGTATTCTGTTTGATGGAATATGTAAAACAAATTTGAAATATCTTGACACAAAAAACAATCCGCCTATAGGCGGATAAATGGCAATACTATAGAGATTCTGACTATTATTTCTAGGACAAGCTCTTTGCAGAATGAGAATGGCAAGGATATATTTTCGTCAGAAAGACAAAAAATATTTATGAACTTAAAATTCTAACTCCGTTTTTCGTTAAAATGAGAAGGGGAAACTTATGGGCTGTTATTATTCTTCTAATAATAGGAAGAATTTATATTCAAAAATTTATTTTGCAACAAAGCTTAAAATTTCCCTGACGACAATGATAACGGAAATTAGCAATAGCATATAGAATATAGAATATTTCATTGTCGAAAAGGTGACCCGTAAAGTCGACAAGTAACCTCGCCATCCGCAGTTTCTACAGCGATAAATCTTAAAGAAAGTAAATTTTTTAATTATTTCTTCTTTCAAATTTCTCGCCCTTGAGCGATGCAAAGCATTAGCTTGTTTGCATGAAGGGCACCTGTCGTAAATCGGATTGCGTCTAAACATTAATTTTGAATTATTCATCACAAACTATTTGTTTACATGATTTTATAATTATTTAATATACTAAAAAATTTATTAAGCTAATATTTATCTTTTTTAGCTTTTAACACTAGCTCTAAAAATTCTGCTACTCCATCCTGATCATTAGACCTTTGCATTACTAAATCTGCCATTCGCTTTATCTCCGGAACAGAATTGGATAAAGCAATTTTTACTGCCTTAGTTTCAAAAAGACTAACATCGTTATACCAATCACCAATAACTGCACTCTCTTCAGGTACTACTTTTAAATAATTAATCAATTTCTGAAGTCCTTTACCTTTGCTGCTACCCTGACGCCGGAGTTCTAGATTATAAATACCTTCATGGCTTTGAGATTTGAAATAAGAAGCGCTTAATCCTAATGAATGCGGAAAACTCATTTTATCTTTCACATACTTTAAGTTATCCTTATAATCGCTTGCAAAAACAACTTCTAAAGTTTCTTTGCTATAATTTTTATAAGAATCGACTTCCTCATATTTAGCGCCGAACTTATCCATAATCCGGGGAATTATTGAATTATTTTCGGTATAATAAATTGCATCAGCATGGCAAAGCGCAATATTTAGAAGAAATTTATCTGCCAAGTATATCGCCTTTTTTATATATTTTTCTTTTACAAAAGATTCAAAAATAATTTTCCCTTCCGGATGACTTTTTATCATACAGCCATCGAGTGATATCAAAGGAATTTTAAGATCTAATTCTTCCGCAAAATGGATCAATGCAGAATGCAGTCTTCCTGAAGCAAATGAAAACCGGACTTCATGCTTAATAAGCTCGTGTATTAATTTCTTGGATTCATCGCCAATTAATGCTTGGTGATTCAGCAAAGTGCCGTCAAGATCAGAAACTATTAATCTTATTTTTTTAAGTTTATTTTTATCGATCATTATTATTCTAATAGAAGTATTGATATTTAATTATAATCATGGATATACAGACTTGAAACGAAACCCCCCTGAAATTCAAATTCCCTACTTTTATGGGTGCATTTTTTGTTAGAAAAGCCGAAATATTATCCAATCTTATATTCACAACAAATATCAACAAATTTTCTAAGAGAATAAATACAGTAATTAAAATAAAAAGCCCGCGATAGTTTTCCGTGGGCTTTTAATATCATAAATTGCTACTGCTATATTAGCTTCATTGAAATATTTAGGCTTTTAATTTAGTTGAACGATGCGACTTCTTTCCGTTTGTTTGATTAGAATAATAGTAATAATACTTGTAATATGATCCGTAACCGCTCTTATAAGTAAAGTTATTCAACACGGCGCCAATAAAAGAAGAACCGCCGTTTTTAATCAGTTCAACTGATTTAGTCATCAAATCAAATTCCGTTAGTTCTGCTGAAACTACTAACAGAGTAGCGTCAACAAGTGTTGAAAGTATTTCGGAATCCGTCACTGCAACAATCGGTGCAGAATCAAGTATAACCACATCAAAACGTTTCCTCATTTCGGCCAAAAAATCCTGCATCGGCTTTGATTCAATCATTTCAGAAGGATTAGGTGGAATTGTTCCGGAAGTTACATAACTTAAATTATTTAATCCGGCAGGGCGAATAATTTCATCTAACTTTGCCTGACCAAATAGATAGTCTATCACACCGGGAAATTTATCTGCCTTAAAAATCGAGTGCACTCTTGGTTTCCTTAAATCAGCATCAAGAAGTAAAGTTTTTTTATTTGATTGTGCAAATGTGCCTGCTAAGTTTAATGCAACTGTTGATTTACCTTCAGATGGGGCTGAAGACGTCACAAGAATTGTTTTAAGCGCTTCGCTTCCGATTTTAGAATATTGAATTCTGGTACGCAAAGCTCTAAACGCTTCGCTTGGAATCGAATCCGGTTTTTTTGCAACTATAAATTCAAAGTCTTTATTGCCGTTAACACCCAAGCCCTCTATCTGCGGTATCCAAGCAAGTACATTGATATTTCTGTTCTGAATATCTTCAGGAGTTTTTATTGTATTATCAAAATAATTTTTAATAAAGACAAAACCGAAAGAAAGACCGGCACCAATGACAAATCCTATCAGAACAATTAGTTTACGATTAGGTTTATCCGGAGTATGCGCTCTAATTGCTTTATCAATAATAAATACATTTCCTGGCTGCGATTGCTCATTGATTAAAGCTTCCTGATATTTTTCTTCAAGCAAAGAATACAACTTTTCGTCTGCTAATCTGTTTCTTTCAAGACGTGCATATTCAATTGAAGTTTCTGGTAACTTATTAAACTGAACGTCAAATTTCGCAATTATTTTATTTAATTCGTCAAGCTGTATTGACAATGATTTTGATTTAACGGAAGCTTCGAGAATCTTTTGAGTTAAATCTTTGATCTCATCCGGATTACTGGCGAACAATCCTTTTTTTAATATATCAACTTTTTCATTTAGTTTCTCTTTTAGAACCGCCATTTGATCATCATATTGTTTGATCATTGCAGACTTATCGATCTGTGAATTATCCGTTAAAGCTAAGTCTTTATTAACTTGCAATTTTGCTAAACCTTCCTGTAATGCCTGAAAATAGGATTGGGAAGCTAAGCTTTCGAGATATGCCGCAACCCGGGGATTTTGCTGCACAAGCTCTTCCTTCAGCTGGCTCAACACTTTAATAGTACCGGCGAAGTCAATTTTAACATCATCTCTTTGAGCTTCAAAATCAGCCATCTGTTTAATCAACGAAGTTGATTGTGCATCAAGAGCAATTATACCGTTTTTAGCCTGAAAAATACTTAAAGCATCTTCCGATTTTAATAAATCAGCTTGTTTTTCTGTAGATTGTTCTGCCAGAAAATTTTTGACTATAGTTAATTGATTACGGTTTGCTTCAAGATTAAAATTTTTATATGCATGAGCATATAGATTAGCAATAAGCTCTGCTTCATAAGGCGAAGGAGATTCCACAGAAATATCAACTATATCAATACCCCTCTTTTGTTCTATTGTAACGGCGGTTTTCAACAGGTCGGCTATTGCCCTTTTAGATAATAATTCTTTTGGCTGAGATTTAAAGTTATGGTTTAATATAATATAGAAACTATCAGGAGAAACTGTTTTAAAGGAGTCTATCAATGCTTGGGCAACATTATACCTAACACTATTGCTTTTCATTACTTCAATTTCAGTTGATATAAACCGGTCATCGGTAAAACTCTGCAAATCAGGCATAAGGGAAGAAGACAAGAGACTACCCTGCGGTTTAGAAATTTTTAATGATGTAGTGGATTTATAAATATTAACTGCACTAACTGCATAAATAATTGCAGCTAGAGTAGCAGCAACCACAATTATTATAATTGGTAATAGGTTATTTCTAACTAAATTTATATAATCTTTAAGAGACGCGCTACTTTCCATATTATCGCTATTAGAATTATTACCGGAGCCGCTATTATTAAATTCCATTAAAATTTTCCCTTACTTTTTCACAATTAAATAAACAAGCGTTGCAATTGATATAAGCGTAGAAACTGTAGTGACAATTATTGAAAAATAATTGCTAAAGTATAGCCTCGGTTCGCCTGTAACTAAAAGAATATCTCCCGGCATTAACTTTGGGACTCTAGCCGGTACGGTATTTACATCCGCATAATTTAGAAAATCTTTATAATGTAAATTAAAAATTGTCTGAGATGAATCTTTGTTTGTCCTGTATAACTTTAGATTATCTAAATGAGCCGCATCAGTAGGTCCTCCAGCATAAGACAAAAGATCGTTGACATTACTATAAGCCGGGATTATATACTTACCCGGGTATCTAACAAATCCCCATACAGCAACTTTTATATTAACGGCTTGCGGATCCGAATAATCGAAAAAGCCAGTTGTTGTCAGCCTATTTGCATTTAATCCTGCACCAATTTGTATATCCTGGTTTTGAGCAAATAGATTTATCTTAAAAAAAAGGATTACAGCAATTAATAAGAGAAGACGTTTCATTCCACTAATTTCCTATTATTTAGAAACTAAAATTTAACTAATTTTGTTCGTACTTCAAAGATGAAAAGGATATAAGGGTGTGCGACAGAAAAATTATTTCAAATATCGCTAAGCTGCCCGTTTTTCCCAAAAATCTTCCCATTGATTGCTATACATACAGCAACGCAGCGCAATAACGCTATCTGCACCTTCTAACGACCAG
>JAKBMG010000155.1 GCA_021831685.1 Bacteroidota bacterium
CACCCTTGCTTTTTATTTTGCTTAAATCTATTGTCCCGGTTTCTAAACCAATACTAATGGTTTTACTAGTATCGGTATTAAGCGCATAAGGAACCCCCGGACTAAAGTTCAAAGGCATTTTCACTTCATACACAAGAGTACTGTTTTGAAAAGCCATTTTCACTTCGATTCCTTTTAGTTCGGAAACAGTCATCCGGGTAAGATCGTCTTTATTTCTACCAACAATCTCAAGGTCATTTTGCTTTCTTGATAACATAGACTTTAATCTATCTGAACCCATAGGCTCTTCATTTCCTTGGCGCATTCTTGGTTGATTTTCCTCACCGGCAGAGCGTTGGAAATTTATATCCTGAAAGTTTAGGGGATATTTTATTCCGAAGTTTTGATTATCTCCGCCTGTTCTATCAAACCAAACTGTAAGTCCCATACGGATGATATTTGCTTCCAAGTCGGGGTCATTAGTTGCAAAGCAGAGGTAGAGGTACTTACCGTCATTTTGCACACCATACAAGAAATTTGATTTGTCGTTGTAGGTAAGCGTATTACCCCAATCGGAATCATTACCGTCAATTACAATATTCCCGCTTTTCCAGTGACTCTGAATAATTTTATTACTACATCCATTAATAAATACAAGAGAAGAAAGGATTAAGAGAAAAGTTAAATTTTTCATAGCTGTTTAAATAATTGTTTGAAATGAATAATAATTTTAGCATTAGACAAGATAACTTATTTTAGGGTTTATTTTAAGGGATTTTTTTTGGGCGTCAACGATTAAAGGTGATTTACGTTGCGCAAATCTTGGAGAAATATGCCCAAGTTAAAGAAATATTGTTCAACAAATCGTAACGAGCTAAAGATCAAGTTCAAGAAAAAAGCAAAGGGAAAACCCCGCCTCGCCGGATGGGTAGGGTTTGAACAAAAACCAGTCTGCTTCGGCTGATAAGCGCCAATACTGTATGGCAGAAGATATCTTCTGGCTAATATGAGTGACAGCGCTATGTTGGGGATTTCTCTCTTCGGTCGAAATGACACTATATTAAGAAGGATTTCTTCCGGATTAAGCGGAGCGTCTTAGGTAAGACTATTATATTCCATGGATAATTTGAGTGGAAGCGCTATGTTGAGGATTTCTCCCCGCAAACGGGGCAGGCCCTCCGCCTGCCTGCCGAGGCTGTTGCACAACTCCAAAATGTCATTTCGACCGGAGGGAGAAATCTCTTTTTAGATATTTTTGAAACCTTTATCTTCGTTCGAGACGAAATAATAGAGTTCTGCAACACTCTCGTCAGGCAGGTTAGAATAGCCCAAGCTTCGTTTGGCACTCACTTCATCAGTATCATTTTTTTATTGAAACAAAATCACCTGCTCTTAGCTGATAGAAATAGACTCCGCTAGTAAGATTACTTGCATCGAAGCTTACGGAATATTTGCCTTGAGACTTAAACTCGTTAACTAATGTCTTTACTTCTCTTCCGAGAGCATCAAATACTTTTAATGTTACTAATCCATCATTTGGAATTTGATAGCTGATTATTGTTGATGGGTTAAACGGGTTGGGATAATTAGCGATCAACTCATAGATAGGAGATCTATTTTTTGCACTTGTTGACTGATCTTCTTTTTTGCTTAGTACAAGCTCCGCATTCGGATCGGAACGGTACAAAGTATTTACGTTATACTCGCCAAGCAATATTTTGCTGTCTATCACTAAAGGATCGTTAGAATATTTAGCCGCAAGTTCAGTAAATGATTCTCTTGCTTTTTCAGTATCGTTCAAGTAGTAAAAATAGATAAATCCGGTATTGTATAATGAGTATTTATACATCTCGGAATTAAGTGAAAAATCATTTTCTATCTTTTTTAAATTTGTAATGGCGTTTTGGTATTTGCCTTCATTGATAAGCCAATGATTTTCCAGCTCTAACGTAATACCGCTTATATTATCTTTCCCGGAAATATTAGGACGAACAACGCTGTTCAGGTAACCAATGAAACTCTTTTTGCCAGATGACCAATAACATTCTTCTAACCTCACTAATGAGTATAAACCTTTTGGCGTGTTCAATTCTTTTTGAATTACTTTATCATAGATGGCTATAGCTTCGTCATATTTACCGGCAAGCTGATGCTTGAGCGCTAAATCTAATTCTGCATCAAAAAAGCTGCTTGAAGTGGAAATCGAATTATTATTGTTTGCGTAGAAAGCTGCTTTTGCCAACCCGCCTAATGGGTCAGATTGAAGCGCCGGGATATAGTCTATAGTTGCAGAGCCGTCTGTATAAAATTCATTTGCAATCGGAGGATTGGCGCCCCACCAATTGTTTATAGCATTAATGTGAACAGGCTGTGTAGCTTGCACTTCATAACTTGTATTGTCATGAATACTATTGTAATAAACAAATGCATTGCATTGATAATTTGCATTTATCCCTAACAGGTTGCCGGTAATTTTATTTAACCCGGGACCACTTGACAAATAAGAAACATAAGCCGGACTATAATAGTTCAAAAATACCCCAGCGGAAGTATGGCTGCTAATTGTATTATGATGAATGCTCGGGTGAGAATAATTATAACATTGTATTCCGTAATTATTGTTGCCGCTAATTGTATTGTAACCGATTACCGGGGATGAATTATTTAGATAAATTCCTTGGTAATAATTATTTCTAATTTCATTATCGGATATTTCGGTTGTAGTATTCCCGAGATTGTTTAGGTAAATACCGGTAGTGTTATAGGCAATAAGATTATTTGATATGGTTGGCAAACTGTTATTACACTTAATGCCGTTATCTGCATGATAAATGTTGCAATATTTCACACTACTGCTGCTGCCCTGAATAAATACAATCCCGCCCCAAGTTCCGGTTGTGCCGCTTCTATCAAACGTAATTTTGTTTGTGCTTGTGCCGTTTGCTGTCAGTGTGCCGTTTACAGTTAGTGAAGTATTGGCTGCAAAATTTAATACAGCACCGGGCTGGATAGTTAGGGTTATTCCGGCAGCAACTGTAAGGTTCCCATTCAAGTTATAAGTGCCGGCTGTTAAAGTAGTATTTTCTGTTATTACCATGTTGCCTAAATAAAAATGCGCATGAATAGTATTGCCGTTTTGAGATAGTACCTGCATCTCAAAATTAGTTTCCTGGTTATTCCACGTATGTGGTGAAGGGTTAGTCCATGGAGCCAAAACGCGATTATATGTAGTAGTGAATGATCCATTCGCTCCAAGTCCATATTCGTAGCCATTACATGTAATATTATTATTATTATCTGCAAGCGCAAAAATTGCTGAATAATCATAATTACTGGTTAATAGATAATCACGAATATTTAATCCATATCTATCAGGAGCTACCATTTTAAAAGCAGGTAAAGATTGGCTGTAGCAAGCAGTAGTATAAAATGGATTTACCCAGTCCCAGTCGCCGTTAGATGTTCGACACTTAATATTGTTAGAGGAATTATAAACGTCTTGCTGTTGTAATATAAATATTCCGTTGTCAGTAGAATTTTGTGTTGCATCATCATAAATGCTTAGCTTCTGATGATTTTCAAAATAATAATACTCATTTGTTGCACCATTTGAGGGATGATATTTATACGCTACGCCCGTCGTAATAAAATCACTTAACGCAGCATCAGAAATTTCACTTGTTATTTGAATAGGTGTTATCCATCCCAATCTTTCCCTTTCAAAGGTATTGGCACAAATCCCATCACTGTTATGATGCATCATTCCCCAAAATGCATGTTCTGCACCACCACCATATGGATGATCGCCACCTAATAGCCAATGCCCAATTTCATGAACTGTAGAATGGAAATTCCATTCATGAGCGCGAGCATACCAGTCTTGAATTGTTACCCCAGAACCTCGAGGATAAAAAGGATTTCCTGGAAAACCTGCATATATAGTTTCTTGACCGTTCTCAACAGTATATGGACTACCATAGCCTAGAGAAGCTTCTCCGGACCAGTTCGTTGCAAAATATTGACTTCTCCATACCACCACAATCATGTCAACAATTCCATCAGGTTGGTTCGTATAAGTATAATCATTCCCTGCATTCCAATTAGTCCAGTTATCATAATCTTTGTAATTGACTAATTGATCTACAGTATTTTGAAGCAAATCCTTCGTAGCAGTATATCGATCTGGGGGATTGCCATAATATGACATGTCATGCGCGGTTTTAACATATATAGCATTACCCGTAACGTGAAATTTACCCGTCGACATTATTTTAAAATAATTTGTAAGGTTAACATAATTTGTAGAACCCACTTGCATATTAGGATCGATATACGTATTCATAAAATTTGGTGGTGAGCCTGAGGGCCAATCTGCATTTGGTGAATTATCATCTCTAAATTGAGCGAAAACTACTAATATTTTTAAGTCTCCATTAGACGGCAAATAAATACCCTTATTCTGATTTAGATTTATTGATTGATTATTAGAAACAACCGCACATGTAGGTTCAGTGCTTTGACTGAAACCGATTCCAGAAAATATTGCAAATACAAATAACAAAGAAAGTATAAATTCTTTCATTAGTAGCGCTCCTTTGCTTTTAATTTATTTTAAATAGACCATTGATTTAACAATAGTTTTTCCATTGATGTTAAGTGCGTAAAAATATATTCCATTTGCTATCTTATAACCGGACCTATTATTTCCATCCCAGGTTATAGAGTAAATTCCCGGGTAGTAATATCTACCATCAATTAATTTTACAGTTTCTTTCCCTTGCAGATCATATACAATCAAAGACAATTCGGCTCCTTTAACAACTTCAAATTTTATTGTAGTACTGGGGTTAAACGGGTTGGGGTAGTTTTGGTATAACTCAACTTCTTTCGGAATTAAGCTAATATTATTTTTAATGCCGGTAATAATCTTAGTAGTATCTCCATATAATATCCCATTAATTACAGCGCCTTTTAGATAAAGATTACCTATCGCATCACCCCCGCCTTTCCACATCATTCCTAATCCTTCTGCTAATTTAACTTCATATCTATCAAGCCCTGGGGGATTATATGAAGAATCGCCAAGATAAAAATCATAATCTTTTATTATCCTTTTTTCTCCGAATATTAGATTTGTATCCATTGATCTTATCCGGCACCTTTCAGCGTTGTTACCTGAGGTATCTAATGACCAACTTTCACCTAGCTGAGCATTAAGCTTATAAATTAAAGGGTTTTTAATATAAGCACCGTCAGTATAATAATCAGTGTAAACTTCATTTAAGGAATTTACCCTATAGTTAGTAATCGACTCAACCATAATAGGTGGTGCAACGGGATTAATACTTCTTCCAATTTCAGTTATGTATGATACGCCATTAGTATCCGTGGAATCAACTGTTATTATTACCTGTACAGTATCATAGCCTGTTCCATCGGTAAATAGATATTCCCACATATCTCCCTTGTGGTGTGGAAAAAAATTTGTGGAATCTGGAGTTTGTGCAAGAGCATTATTAAGAACAAATAAACTTAATGCTATAAACAGAAGGAGTTTTTTCATTAAAAAAATCTTTATGATTTTTTCATCTTCTTTATTTGAATATAGCTTTAAAATTTTATTAAAAGATAAGTGTCTCGTATATGGAAATATTGAAATGTATTTAACTAAACTGATCAATAGAGGGTGGAAGATATTCTTACTATAAATAAACATATTAATGCTTTAAGTTATTATTAGTAAAATCTCTTAAATAAAGTAGAGAAAAGAAAAATGAGAGTCAAGAAAAAAAGAAAATTTGAAAAGAGACGCATTGCGCCGAAAATAATGTAACCATAGAGAAATAAAAAAATAGTCGTTGCGCCATAATATAGGTAACCCAAAAATTTTTTGTTTTTTTCATCGAAGCGAATATCATTTTGCAAGCCGGTTAAATTTGATTGAGCGTAAATGCAAATCATCAATGGGGAAAGGATTAACGCGGTCATCAATGCATGCATTATTTTGTGAAATAAGTGTAACATAATAACTCCTTAAAAAATTATTTGAGAAAAATAAGTTTACGAACTTCATAAAACGATCCCACTTTGAGCTGATAGAAATATACTCCGGAACCCAATTCTCTTCCGTAGTTATCTTTGCCACCCCAATTTACGGTGTAAGCCCCTTGTCTCTTTTCTTCATTGAGTAACAAAACCACCTCCTTTCCAAGAAGATCATAGATTGTTAATGAGACTAAACTACTTTCTGGAATTTCAAATTTGATTTGCGTTGTTGAATTAAACGGATTGGGATAATTTTGTAAAAGGTTAAAGGTATACTGCTTGGGCTTTTCTTCAGCTATACGTACCATTTTGGGTTTGTTTGTAATTATATAATCCATCTGCATCTGCTAATACCGCCAAAACATTTGCTTGGGAATGTTCATGTTCACATGAACCATCAAATTTGGGCCAATTATATCTGGGCATTATAAAGGCGTGGGTTGCATCTTTCATTAACCAATTAACACTATAGTTAAAATTTCCGAATGTAGCAGCATCAAAAAAATCATGAACTTTAGTGTAATTTTGAGTAAACCATACAGGAAGTGTTGATGTATTATAATTACAACTATCAATTGCTACTATTACTACTTCATGCAGAACAGTTGATGAGGTTTGGGCGTTCCCGGATAGATAAAACAAACCGGAGTTAATAGTTTCTGTAATACTATAATTTTGACCCTTAACTTGGAAATCAAGTAGAATGAACAGGGCAAAACAAAGACAAAATAATTGTTTCATATATACCTCGTTATTTTATGTAAATTAATTTATTTGTAATGGAACTATTTTTTGTGATGAGCCTTAGAAAATAAATTCCGCTGCAATATTCTAAACTATTTTTTATATTCCATTTTAGATTATGAGTGCCTTTATAGTAATAGATATTATCTATGAGCTTTTCTTTTTCTTTACCTAAAATATCATAGATTATTAAACTAATATTACTATTCTGAGGGAGTTCAAATGTAATATTTGTCTCCGGGTTAAATGGATTAGGATAGTTTGGTAATAACTTTAATTCATTTATTGTATTTTTTTTTATATCGTTTCCTGAAACGGCTGTAACACTATCTCCTTTATCATCAATTATTAAGTGGCTTACATAAATATCAGGTGTAAGATCATTGGAGTCCTTTCTTGCGGCATCACGGTTTGAAGCAAAATATAAAGTTTTCCCGTCCGGAGAAATCCATGGATACTCATCCGCACCTCCAACCCAATAGGCCCAGTTACTATCAACCTTTATTTCATAGGCTTTTGAATTGATGTTTAATCTATATGAGTCACCCCATCGGTTGTTCAGAGTATCCCAATAAGTAACGTGCAGTTCGGATTGTAATGAATCACCTGTATGATCGGCAGATATATAACGGCTGAAATAGGCTTTTTTTCTATCCGCTGTTATACATAGTCCCCTTATATCTCCAGCCCCAAATGGATGATGATAATTTGAACTGTCAATTATTTCCCACTCATTCGATATATTGTTTTTTATATAAACACAAACCCCCATCCCTGCCCACCTGTCATTTATACAGTATAAAGTATCGGGGCTTAATTCATAAGCATAATAATCACCCCAATAATTATTTATTTTAGGTCCTAAATTTTCTGCCGGTCCCCAGTCATTAGTAGTTGAATCCCGATAACAGCAATATAAATCCCAGGCACCATAATCACCACGCCAGGCGGAAAAGTATAAACGATTTCCATCTTTGCTAATCACAGGGCATCTTATAGGATTTCCATCATTTACATATCCATTTAATACTTGAGGTGTTATCCAATTTCCATTTTTATAAAAAGAAGTATAAACACTTGTACTTTTGAAATAATAGATCGTATCCATTGATGAAGTAAAGGATGCCTCAGATTCGTATCTATAAGGTAAAGCAAATGTATCAACTTTTACAGGTTCACTCCAGACCTCTTTTGCAATAGGTAAATAATCAAAGTCTTGTGAGAATAGATGAAAGGTAGATAAAATTACAAGTAGTAATATTATTTTTTTCATTTCAATTTCCTATTTATTTTATTATCACTAAGGGAATTAGTAAATCTAATCCTCTTTCATAGATTATTCTGTTTTGCAAACAGTACATAAATCAACCTTTTCAAAAATAAATTTAGCGGTATCATTTTTTCCTAAATCCAATCCCAAAGAATTATTAAAGTAGTAAGCAAAATAATATTGAAATGTAGAATCCTTTGTAGAAATATTCAGCCAATACCCGTAAAGGGGATTAACCGAATAAAGAGAATCTATTATAAGTATTGAATCATCAGTATTATAAACATAAAGTGTATCCCCACTTCCATATATTTTCAGGCTATCCTTATCAACAGCTATTTGCTGAGCCCGAATGTGACCAAAGAAAAAACAGATTATTAATAAAAAAAAGTAAAAGGACTTTTTCATATTGTACCTTTATATGTTTTAAGAAAAATTATTTAAGATAGATCATTTTTTTAGTTATCATATAGTTATTGATAAATAATTTATAATAATAAATTCCAGACGAAATATTTTTAGGTGTAAATTTTATTTCATAGGACCCGGTATTCTTATATTCATTAATCAAAACATTTACTTCTTTTCCAGCTAAATCGTATACAATAATTTTAGCATGTCCGCTTGATTTTAAAGTATACTTGATTCTTGTATCCGGATTAAAGAATAAATGTAAATGCTGCAGGAAAGTTTTATCGCATTTCCGTCAGTGGGCGTTCATTAAGAACTTACAGTATGTTATCTCAAATCAGAAAGCAGCACTGATTGGATTGATCGACGAGTTTGGATTGAGAAGATTCTTTTTGAAATGAATTAGAAAAATTTATAGTTAAAAGTTTGGCTTCAAGCTTATCTATTACTTTAAGTTTGTTTTGATGTTTTCTTTTCTGAATTACAATTTTACCTTTTAATGTAGATATTTTTTCAGAAAAATTACTAAAGATAAAGGCGGCATTATAAAGTTCTAAGTTGATACTATTAAGCTTTTGGCTTTGAAAATCGTTGGGAAAAGAAATTGTGCCGGAATCAATCCCCCTTGTTGAAGTTTGTGTTTGCGAAATTAAAATAAATAAAGAGGAAAAGAGTAATCCGCAGAAGGCGGATAAAAAACAATATTTTAGAGTTCCCTTAAACATACTCCTGATTTAATTTGATGAAAAAAACTTAGGCTATTTAATTAAAAGAATCAAGATAAGATGAAAATCTTTGTTAAAATCTTTGTTAAGGCTGAAACGTTTAATCCATCTTATCCTTCCTTATAGGAAGTATCTTCTATGTGTTCATTTATATTACAACCCGGTCTTTTGCGTTGCACCCTTACAGGTTATCCGCGGCGGATCAAGTTGCTTAGATAGTATTCGTTTCCAATTACTATCCGGCTTCTCACCACGTGGCTTTTGCCGAAGGCATTTCTTCGGAAAGAGTTTTACCACGAATAAAACTTGACAGGTTCGCAATTCCTGCCTCACTTATTTAAAATAGTCCTAGCTTCGCTTGGTACTCACTTTAGCAAAATCATATTTTTTGTTTGAATATAATCCCCGGCTATAATTTGGTAATAATAAACTCCACTTGCCAAATGTTTATTACCAGGCGGAAATTTGACTGAGTAGGTCCCTGCCGGTTCTGCTTTATCTACTAACCTTGCTACAATATTTCCCAATTCATCATACACAATTAATTTTACCTGAATAAATCCTTTTGAGTTTACGGGTATTGAATAATTTATTGTGGTCGAGGGATTAAATGGATTGGGATAGTTCTGGTAAAGGGTAAATGTTTGCGGTTTGGTTAAATCAACGGAATCGATTATTGAAATATCTTTTAGTATCAAATTATTCGGATCAAAGTTTATATACTGCGGTGTTCCTTTTACATTAAAACTGATTAGCTGATTTTGCCGGTTATTAAATATAGTTACGATTGTATCACCGGCAGATGTTTTAACTTGAATTTGAATAGGCATGGTGAAGAAAGCGGGGTTTGTGTTTGTAGTTTGAGAGAGATTAAGATTTACGGAATAAATATTATTGCCTATAAAATTATAATTCCAGCTAACGGAATAATGGGGATAATTTTCGCCATAGATCCATTCATTAAAAAAATAGCTTAAACTTGAGCCATAAACTTTTTCAGCATCCGCTTCAAAGTTGGCAGTAGTAGCAGCGCCATAAGCAACTTTAGGATCAGAGGCGTAAGTTTTCATTAGTTGAAAGAAAAGAGAGTCACCCATAATCCCTTTCAACATGTGAAGCACAACTGCACCTTTAGCATAGCTCCGGTTATAATCAAAAATTGAATTGACATTGGAAATGTTTTGAACATAAACAGAACCTACGGCATTTTTAGCGTCATTCATAAATGAAGTCATCATTAAATTATAAGCATCTGTACCGGAGGTTGCGCCAAAATAAACAGCCTCTGAGAAGGAAGCGAATCCTTCGTTAAGCCATATATCCTGCCAATCAGCACAAGTAATTTTATCTCCGTACCATTGATGTGCAAGTTCGTGCGCTTCAAGGTCATCATCAAAGCCACCGAGCGAAGTGATTGTCTGGTGTTCCATTCCCCCGCTCCAACCGAATTCTGCTTCTCCATATTTTTCTTTCAAAAAAGGATAAGGTCCATAAAAGTTTGAAAATACGGCTATCATGTTTGCGACTTTGTCAAGATATGGTTTTGCATTATTAAAATCTTCTGGATAGATATAGAATACAACCGGCATAGAATCAGACGGAGCATAATGATAGTAAGTAGTATAAACAGTATAATCAGAAATAGCTATAGAAATTAAATATTGGGCTATGGGATAAATATTTTTCCATTTGAAGGTATGCGTGCCGTTACCGTTATCAACCACAGCCTGAAGAGTACCGTTGGAGGCGGCAATTAGGCTATTGCTGCACGTTACCCAGACATCCGAAGAATCCGCTTTATCGGCAGGAGTATCCTTACAAGGAAACCAATCGCTTGCTCCGTATGGTTCGCTTAGAGACCAAATGGCGGGCTGGTTGTTGTGACTGCCGAACTCAAAACTGCCGAATCCACTTGAACCCGGAATGCCTTGATAATAAATGACAAGAGAGAATTGCTCTCCATAATTATAACTTCGAGGTAGGTTAATATTTAATTTTGCTAAGGAATGTATGAAGGGAATTTTGGTGCCGTTTAATAAAACAGAATCTACAAGCAAAGGGTCTTGAAGGTCAAAGAAAAAGTTTGTAAGGTTATTTTCCATACTTTTTGCATTAACAGTAACAATGCCTTTCAAATAATTTGGGGAGTATGTTAAAGTTAGATTAAGTCCATAATAGGTAACATTTATACTTGAATCGCCTGGATAAAGAATCTTATTTATCTTATAATAATTTTGAAGCTGATGTTTTTCAGATTCCACCAATTTTTTTTTATTGAGCTGTGGAAAACTATTAGATGCAGATAAGAAAATAAGCAACAAAGAAAATATGAGCGACAATTTTTTCATAGCGTCATTAACCGATTACATTCAGAAAGGGAAAAAAGGAGGAATGGAGTATTGGAATAATGTTTAACACTACTCCTCACTCCAATTCTCCAATACCTCAATCTTCCAATTGCTAATTTTAACTAACTTCCTGGATACGACATACAGAACGAAAACCGCAGAAGCTACAGACTTTAGTTTCTCTATCCGGGAGTATTGAAAGGTTGAATTTTCCATTAACTATATTTTCAACATAATTTTTAATTGAATCAATGCAGATTTCAATCAGCTCAGAATTTATTTCTTCTTTAATAACTGTCTTTAACCCGAAATCATTTACCGTAGGCTTTAACGAATAAATATAAGCATCGGCAGGGACAAGCTTTTGATTTGTTTTTTCATCGATCAATTTTTGCGCTGCAAACAGGTAAAGAGGTAGTTGAAGAGATATGCCGGTTTTGAGGTCTTTTAACGAAGGTTTTTTACCGCTTAATTTATAATCAACTACTCTATATTTTTTGTTAAGTTCATCAATATCAATTCTATCGATCTTCCCTGTTAATTTAATACCTTCAACATCAAAATCTTTTCCGTCTTTCTTGTTAAGTTTGTCACCGAAAGAAATTTCAAAGAATGCAGGTAAGAAGCTATCAGAGTCATCCCTTTCCGCCTGAAGAAATTTAAATAGAATTGAATTTTGTTTCTTGCCATTAATTCCGGTAATTCTTTCCTTTTCATAAAAGCTTAAAGGAGATTTGAAATTTGCACGGCTGATTTTTTCTTCCGCAATTTTGAAGAGTAAATCGTAGGCAAATTTATAATGTTCATCGCTGGCTTTTTGCAAAATAACCTTTTCTTCACTTAGCTTTTGATAAAATTCAAATAGAATTTCGTGTAGAAGACTACCAAGCTCCAGTGCTTCAAATTCCTCAGAAGGTTCTTCAAGCGGTTCGAGTTTTAGAATACGTTCGGCAAAATACTTAAATGGACATAGCGCATAAGTTTCAAGTTGAGTAACAGAATATTTTCTATCCTTAAATTCATTCAGTCTTTCAACTGCTTCTTCAGAAAGGCTGCCGCTGAGGATACCGGTAAACGGAGAGTCTCCAAAAGGATTTTCTATCCTAAGATTATTTATTGCGATCAATTTTTTTATTTCATTGATATTAAGTCCGGTGAAATTTAATTCTTCAGTAAATCCGGCGGCAATATTTTTACCGGCGTAAATTAATAACTCTTCTTTTGTATAAATGTTCTTTTCATAATCTTTTCCACTTTTCAATTTAACTTTGAATAAAGAAATAAATTCGCTCAAGAAATTGGATTCGACAAACTCTGTTTTTTCTTCGTGAAGCGGGGCAGTTAAGAAAAGCTGCTTACTCCACGAACAAAGCGACTGATAGAAATGGTATCGATCTTCGATTTGATGGACCCTTTCATTTTTTGCGAAAGAACCCGAAAAGAAAATTTCGGGAGAATAGCGAGTAGGGAAATCACCGTCGCACAAACCCCCAATAAAGAGATAGTCAAACTTTAGTCCTCTTATTTCGTTAAGCGTAGTAATCTGAATTCCGTAGTTTGGTTTTTCTTTAATATTATAACGCGAGGCGCTTATTACCGTGCGAATGTTATTCAAAAAAAACTTAAGAGGAAATTTCTTCTCACTACCGTTTTCAAGCTCCAGCAAATTAAAGAGTCCGGTAATTTCATCAATAAAAGTGGATAAAGCTTTTGCGTTAAGTTCAATATTCTCCTCGCGGTCGTTAATCAAATTGGAGATAAAATTTTGAGTAAAAATAAATTCATTAAGCTTAGCTAAAAATTCTTGGATAGACATTTCATTAAAAAACGGGGCAAGGATTTTATTAAGTGCAATAAAACTCTTCAATGCTTTTTCATAAAGATTTCTATTAAAGTCGAAGTGATTTTCATTATCATCTTCCTCAAGGGAGGAGGTATATATTGCGTCCTGGATGGAGTTATGCCAATTATTATATCCCGAAATAATTTTCAGATTTACGGAAGCTTTTAGCAGGCTAAAAGAATCGATGTTGCTAAAAGTTAAATAGCCACTGCTTAAAGCGCGGAAAATATTTTTATAATAAAAATCATTCTCTAAGATTTCAAGAAAGTTTATTATAGAAATTACCGGTGCAGAAGTATTTAGGGGATATCTATCAGTAAGATTAAAAGGAAGTCCATACAATGGGAAATAATAGCGTATTAAAGGCGAATATTTCTGAATCAAATTAAAAGTAACGCAAATTTTATGTGGTTCAACTTTTTGGTTGACAATAATTTCCTTGATTTCTTTTGCAATCAATTCAATTTCATTTTCTCTAGTTAAAGCGCTGATTTTAGTAATGGAGGATTCAAAATTAAATGATTTTTTGCCGGCAGAAGTATTGAACAACTTTTCTCTAATGAGCGTCTGAAACTCATTACGATTTTCAGTTGAATCGTCAATAATTTTTTTGAATCCTTTGCCAATAAATTTATTATAGCAGCTATCAAGATGAGAAAAGATCGCGGAGTTGCCGGAAAAATAATCGAAGGAAATAAAAAGAGAGAGATTTTTAACATCTGCTGAGGAATTAATAATTTCGATTTCAGGCTGGGTAAACTCATCAAAACCATTCACGATAATTATATCAACATCGGGATACAAAGTTCTAAATTGTTTATCGAAATTCCCAGAGGCGAAAGAAATTATTTCATGATAAACATCCCCAATTTCTTTAACGCCAAGCTGTATACATTTTGAATTATAGAGTTCGAAAACTGCCGCTATGTCTTCGGCTTTAAATTTTTCGGAGCCATTAAGATTTTCAGCTTCACGCAGTAATAAATCCGGAGAAACTCCCCTGCGTTTATATTCAGCGATAACATTTTTAATTCGTTGTAAAGTTCCGAAGGGAAAATCCTTTTCATAGTTTGAAAAATATTTCAGCGGAACTTCCCGAAAGCACTGTTTGAGCAAAACAGTTGAAGAAGCATCGCTCAGTACGCGGGAACTTGCTACTTCGCCCGGGGACAAAAGGTTAATCGCAAAACTACCTATCGTCTCAAGATTTATTTTACCAACAGCATTATTAGGCGCTGAAGAAATAATCTCCCTTCTAAGAGATCGAATTTTCCGGTTAGTAGGAACAATGAGCAAGAGTTCATTTAGCTTACCGGCATTTATTTTGCCGGAAATTTCCTTTTCGAGATTTGCAGAATGAACTTTTGCTTTAGATAGAATCATTATTTGTAATTCTTTGCTAAAATTAAATCACGATAAGATTTTTTTATCTGCGGATAATCAAGAAGGTGAAGGAGACCGACTATTTCGTCAAATCTTTTTTTTGCATCGCTCTTCCCAAAAAGGACTAAAGTTTCGAGCTCCATGAAGTAGCCGAGATTTTTTACCCTGTCGAGATGAACTCTAGTATTATTATACATGTAAAGAATTCTCTTTTTCTGGACTACAGTTTCGACCTTGAGCAATTCTCCGAAAAACTTTTCGGCGTTACCGGAGGAGAAATATAAAACCTCAAAATTTGAAAATCTATTTTTTGATTTTTCATCCCGAACGTATTTTATAATGCTCTGGTTGCCGTTTTCAATTCTAAGCTTGAGCAAGCCGGAATTTGATTTATAATAAACATCCTTTTGATTTAGCGTTGCCGTATGCGTTGCGTTAATCTCTTTTAAATATTTTTCAACTTGGTTAAATGAATTAAGTTTAATTTTCAGCTCAAGATTAGTCGGCATTATTTCCTCAATTAAAATGGTTTTGAAATTATTTTAGAACATTATTACTTAACATAAATTTGCAAGACTTCCCTTCCTTTGCGAGGTTTAATAGAATTTATCCTCCGAGAAGATAATTCAAGCTTCAAATATTTCTTTGCAATCGAGTAAAACTCAATCGGGTCAATTCCGAACGGGGGCCCGTCTTTTCTATCCTCTACCGGGAAGAGAAGGGCAACAAATTTTCCACCGTATTTTAAGAGGGAAGTTATCTTCTTGATATATTCTTCATGCCGGATGGGATTTATAGCACAGTAAGTTGTATAATCATAAACGGAGTCAAAAGTTTCTATAAAAAATTGATTAAGGTTGAAAATATCTTCGACAATAAAATTTATTTTTATGGCATTCTGTTCTGCAATTTTTCTGGAAGAAAAAACCGCCTCAAAAGAAAAATCTACTGCCGTAACATCATAACCGGCTTTAGCTGCGGCAATAGCGTCATAGCCTTTTCCAGAACCGGTTATTAAAAGCTTTCCCGGCTGAATAAATTTTTTGGAATTTAAAAGTTCAACAAAAACCGGGGTAGCGGATTTCATATCCCACTCAGTTTCACCGAGGCGGTATTTCTCATCCCAAAAAGCCGGACTATCAACGGTATTATTCATCGTTTAATTGACTTATAATGATATTGAATTTATCTTTATCTTAATTATTTTAAGGATAAAAAATAATCGGACATGATAAAATTTTTATTATTTGTAATATTAATAATTCCTCTTCTTAATGTAAATGGTCAAGGGATAGGTGAATTAGCTCCTGCAAAACCACCTGATATCTTTCCAAATAATGCCATAGGAGTTGATATTATATTCAGCGAAAGCGGTTTTGGTTTAGGGGCTTTTTACAGACGCCAATTCAGTCAAGAGTTAACCGGCTTTACAGATTTTTCCATTTCCGAAGCAAAAGATCCGCAAGAATTTACATATGTTGATTACTTCGGCAACACTTACACAGCCGGAAAAATAAATCGCGCATTCTTATTGCCGCTAAATTTCGGACTTCAATACAGGCTTTTTGAAAATGATATTTACGATAACTTAAGACCGTATATAAATATTGGAATCGGTCCGGCAATTGTTTTAACCACTCCTTATGACAGAGAATTTTTTAATTCATTTCATGCGGCAAAGGCTTACCCTGCACTTGGTGGTTATGTAGGTTTCGGCGCAAATTTTGGGCTTGATAAGAAAAATTTGGTTGGGATAAATATCCGATATTATGAAATTCACATGTTCAATAAAGGTATTGAGATTCTTCAGAATAGAATTGAAAATGACCTTGGCGGATTTTTCTTAACTATTAATATCGGGACAATGTACTAAATTACGTATTACTGCAATTTAAAGACTGCAACAAAGAAATACCATGACAAACGATTTAGATTTTGCTTACAGGATTTACTACGATTACCAAAATTATTTGGAAAAAAGTTTAAGTAATCGAAGGATAAAATATTCGGATATTTTACCTTTGATTAACCAGCTCCGCAGTAATAATATATTTACTATTTCTGAAGCCGGGAAGTCAGCAGAAGGGCGGGACATTTTTTTAATAAAAATAGGTAAAGGCAAAACAAAAGTATTTTTGTGGACACAAATGCACGGAGATGAATCTACTGCTACAATGGCGTTATTCGACATTTTCAACTTTTTTGCTTCAAACGATAGTTATAGTACTGTTAAAGATAATCTATTTGAAAAATTGACTATTTATTTTATGCCGATGGTTAATCCTGACGGTGCAGAATTATTTCAGCGAAGAAACGTTTTTGATATTGATATTAATCGCGATTTTGTAAAGCTTCAAACTCCTGAAGCAAAAATATTAAAAGAAACTTTTGATAATATTAATGCGGAATTCGGATTTAATCTTCATGACCAGAGCACGCTTTATTCAACAGGGCACAGTTATAATACTGCTACGCTATCATTTCTAGCACCCGCTTTTGATATTGAAAGATCAGTTAGTCCCGCCCGGGAAAAGTCAATGAAAATATTAGGAAGTCTATTCAATACGATGTCTTCATTTATTCCGGGTCATATTGCAAAATATCCAGATGAATTTGAACCTCGAGCATTCGGTGATAACTTCCAAGGCTTGGGAATGAGTACAATCTTAATTGAATCAGGCGGCTGGAAAGACGATACTGAAAAACAATTTATCAGAAAATTAAACTTTATTTCGTTGCTTATCGCTTTAAAATCCATTGCTGATGAAAGTTACAATCATGAATCCATTGAGACTTATGATTCGATTCCTTTCAATGAAAAGGATTTGTTGGATTTAATTCTGCGAAATTTAAAGTATAAAAAAGGTGGGCATGAATATATATTTGACATAGGAATAATAAGGACTGAATTAAATGGGTTATCTTCCTCAGATTATTTTGTAAAATCATCGATTGAAGAGATCGGAGATCTTTCGGTTTTATTCGGTTATGAAGATTTGGATTTAGATGGGATGGAAGTTTTCCCAGGTAAAACCTTTCCGAAGGAATTTAGTACCATGGAAGAAGTTGAAAAGTTAGATTTAAATAAATTATATCTCGAAGGATATACAAACATAATTTTAAGTGACGAAAATTTTAGTCAAGATATTTCGGAACTTCCGATAAATGTCATTAAAAAATCACAAAGAAACATTAACGAAATTCAAGTTGGAAACCCGGCGAATTTACTTATTCAAAAGGAAAATCAAATAATGTATATTGTATTAAACGGATTCCTATTCGACCCTTCGAAGCGAGACGGGCGGATTAGGAATGGTATTGTTTTTCGTTAAAAACAATTGTTTTTCTTCAAAATTTATAGGGGGTGCTAGTTAAAATATGTTGCTTATCGGAAAAGGCTTTTTTATATTTACTAGTCTAAATTTTGATAAGGAATGTTTTTATGGCAAGAATAAAAAACATCGAAGCTTTTTGTTCGGTTTGTAATGCAATGAGGAAAATGGAACTTAGCGGAGATACTCCCATTATTAGCGGAGAGTCTAATAATAAACATTGGGCAAAATGCAAGAAGTGTAAACAAACGATGTTGATCGATATGACAGAAGATGTTAAAGAGACTAAAGTTTCTTTGGAAGGAATAGAAAATCAAGATTGCACAGTTTACGCACCCCAAAAATCTTTTACAATTGGTGAAGCGATTTATCATAAAAATTGGGATGATTTTGGCAAGGTTGTAAGCAAAGATATAATGTCCAGCGGTCAGAAATCAATAGCAGTAGAGTTTCAAAAATCAGGTCATAAGAAATTAATTGAATCATTAAATATTTAGCCCAAAAAAGGAAGGTGATATAATTGGTAGGCATTACTATAGGTGAGAACGAATCAATTGACAAGGCTCTTCGAAGATTTAAGAAAAAGTATGAAAGATCCGGTGTTCTTAAAGAATATAAAAAGAGAACTTTTTTTGTTAAGCCATCGATAAAGAAAAGAATGGAAAAGATGAAAGCCGCACGTCGTGCTCATAGAGTTGATATGATTATCGAATAGTTTTTCAGCCCCATTAGATGGGGCTTTTTTATTTTAAATCAACTTTTGGTTCGGTAATTTCTATTTCCTTCTTACTCAGATAATTTTTTTCAAAGTGTTTGATTATGCAATTATATGCTTCGTCAACCGAATTACAAAAAGAGAGGTGATGCATATCCTCGGAATTTATCACACCGTTCTCGATTAGCCCTTCAAAATTTATTATATTTTTCCAATACTTTTCATCATATACTACAAGGAGCAATTTCTTTTTAATTTTTCCGGTTTGAACTAAAGTTAACATCTCAAAAAACTCATCAATTGTACCGAAACCTCCGGGAAATACTATTAAGCATTTTGCAAGATATGCAAACCAAAATTTTCTCATAAAGAAATAGTGAAATTCAAAGCTCAATTTTTGGGAGACATATTTGTTAACAAATTGTTCAAAAGGAAGACTGATATTTAGCCCGATAGAATAGCCACCGGCAAGTTTAGCGCCTTTGTTGGCTGCTTCCATAATACCGGGACCTCCGCCTGTGCAAATTATAAAACGGTTTGCAGAAGTGGGTAGCTGCATCGACCACTCCGTTAGGCGTTTAGAAAGTTCAACCGCATCCTCATAATATTTTGACATGCTGACCTGTTGCTGAGCCTTTCTCAATTTTTCAGGAAGCTTCGGTGTAGTTTGAGGATTTATTGTTTTGAATTTGTTCAACTCAGCTATGGTTTCTTTTTTGGATCTCAGGCGAGCTGAGCCAAAAAAGACAATAGTATCTACAATCTTTAATTTTCTGAATTCTACTTGTGGTTCCAAAAATTCAGCTAGTATTCTTAGAATTCTCGCATCCGCCGAATTTAAAAAATTGATATTCTCATAAGCTTTTTGAACTGTTTTTTTCTTTGCCATTATTTAATTAGTCTTTATTAAAAGTTTTTTTTGAATGATATTTTTATGGAAGGTTAAGATGAAAGCCTTTTATTTGAGTTTAGAAATTTTATATTTGCTATCTGATTTGTTTTCATAAAATTAGTTTTTTTCATAACAGATTTTATTGTTGTTATAAAAATAATCATCTAAAGGAATATTACAAACATGAAAGTCAATGTAGAGATATTATTATTATGTTAAGAAAGATTTTGTTTTTTTTCCTGCTAATTAATTCTATCTCATTATGTACTTCAAAAGAAGAACTAAAAAAGAGGATCGAGAATATTCTGGCCAAAGTACCAGACCAAACGGTTTCAGCAATAATTGTCTTTAATCCTCAAACTCAAGATACAATTTTTAGTGAGAACGTTTCCGATACCGTAATACCGGCATCAAATACGAAGCTATTTACGACTGCCACAGCGCTAAATTTAATGGGCGGTAACTTTGTTCTATCAACGAAAATTTTATCCGTCGCTCGTGTTAGAAATGGTGTCTTGAACGGAAATCTTTACATCAAAGGTTACGGTAATTCTGTTTTTACAGAACAGGACTTAATTGAAATGGTTAAAGAATTAAAAAATAAGGGGATAAAAGAAATAACAGGTAACGTAATCGGGGATGATTCTTATTTTGACGACGATTATTCACGCGATGATTGGATAAATGACGAGCTTACTAATTACAGACTTCCTCCGGTCTCAGCTTTAGTTCTTGATCGCAACAGAATGGCAGTAAGAGAAAGGGTTCGGGTAAGAGTTGCAAGAAGGCGTTATAGAATTAAATATGTAACAGTATACAAAGACGTTTCCAATCCTCCATTATTTGTTGCTCAAGCTTTGAGAGTAGAATTGGTTAGAAATGGAATAAGAGTAATCGGGAAGGCAGAGAAAGGAATTACGCCAAATAATGCGGGTACACTTACCGAATCAACAATTTTGTTAAAAGACCTAATAAAAATTATGGATAAGCACAGCGATAACTTTTTAGCTGAGTGCCTGTTTAAGACAATCGGAGCAGTGTCAACAGGCGAACAGGGAAATGCATTTTATTCAACTCAAGCGGTGATGCGGTTTATTAAGGATAACGGAATTTTTTCTAAAGGAACTTCTTTAGTTGATGGGTCCGGGCTTTCGAGGTACGATTTGGTAACAGTAGGAGCAATTGGGGGAGTTTTAGAAAAAATGTACTTCGACCGGAAAAATTATAAGGATTTTTACAACGCCTTAAGCGTCGCCGGAGTTGACGGAACTTTAAGATATCGTATGTCCGGCACTCCTGCAGAAAACAATTTCCATGGAAAAACCGGGACACTTAACGGAGTCTCTTCCCTATCCGGTTATCTAAGGATGACCAATGGAACGGATTTAATCATAAGCATTGTTTTTCAATATCGCAACCAAGGAGCATATTATTACAGGGGAATCGAAAACGAAATTGTTACAGCTTTATCAGAATGGAACTAAAAAGCCTTAAGAAAATATCTCAAGGCTTGAAAAAGAAATTCTATCCGCGAAACAGTAAAACTAAATTGAAACTTATTTCTTTGGCGTTTGGTTTTGCTGAACCGGTGCAGTTGATTGCGGCGGCAGGCTTGGGGTTTGAGGAACTTGCCTTCCGGAACCTTGAATTATTTTTTCTCTTTGTGCCGCACTTGATTGACCGGGTAAAAAGAAAAGATTTACAATAATTGCCAAGACAGCAATACTTCCTGCAAGCCACCAGGTTGCTTTGCTAAGAAAATCTGCGGTTCTTCGAGTTCCGAACATAGTTCCCATGCTTGAACCTGCGCCAAATGTTCCCGAAAGTCCGTCACCTTTACTTGCCTGCATAAGGACAATTATCATTAAGAAAAGTGAAATTAAAGACAATATTACAATCAAAAAAGAATACATAATTATTAACTCCTAAATAATGTAGCGGGGGAGGGATTCGAACCCCCGACACGTGGATTATGATTCCACTGCTCTAACCAACTGAGCTACCCCGCCGATTTTTAATTTTTAGCGTGTAAATATAGGAACAATTACCTAAAATATCAAAAACTTAGGGCATTCAGAATACAACTTGAAGGAATAAGTAATTTATACGATTTACTCATTCCAATGATAATTTCTTGCTCTTTGTTTGTTTTTCAAGTGATTTTTGAACTAATTGACTTCCATAAATAATCGAGAAGTTCAGGAATTCCCTGTTTCGTAGCGGATGAAAACAGCAACAACGGGGAATCGCTGTTTCTTATTTTTTTCTTAGAAATTTTTTTTAGCTGATCAGCGTCAACCAGGTCAATTTTTGATAATGAGACAATTTTTTTCTTCTCTGCAAGTTTGGGGCTATAACTTTTTAGTTCGTTCAGTAAAATGTTGTAATCGCGCTGATAATTTTCTGAAGTAACATCAATCAAGAACAAAATTATTTTTGTTCGTTCAATATGCCGTAAAAATTTATGACCTAATCCTTTTCCTTCATGGGCACCTTCAATTATGCCGGGAATATCAGCAACAGTAAAGCTTTGGTAATCTTTATATCTTACAATTCCTAAATTCGGTTCAAGAGTTGTGAAAGGATAATCAGCTATTTTTGGTTTAGCCGAAGAAATGGTTGAAATTAAAGTTGATTTGCCCGCATTCGGAAAGCCAACCAATCCAATATCGGCAATAAGCTTAAGTTCCAAAATTATTTTTTTCTCTTCGCCTGCTTTTCCGGGTTCTGCAAATCTTGGTGTTTGATTAGTAGGGGTTGCAAAATTACTATTCCCCTTCCCACCCTTTCCGCCTTTTGCAATAACTATTTTTTTTTCATCAGTATCCAGATCGAATAAAACTTTTCCTGTCTCTGCATCTTTAATAACAGTTCCAACCGGCACTTGAATTATAATATCCTCCCCGTTTTTCCCATCCTTTAGTGCGCTTGCTCCATTATCTCCTTTGCCGGCTTTATAATGTTTTCTATATCTAAAATCGAGAAGAGTAGAAAAATTATGATGAGCTTGAAAGATAATATCTCCACCTTTTCCACCGTTTCCGCCGGATGGTCCTCCTTTGGGAACATATTTTTCACGTCTAAAGGTAACAGCCCCATCGCCTCCTTTTCCGGAAGCAATTTCTATTTCCGCATAGTCAATAAACATAATTAAGCCTGGTCAAAATAATTTGAAACCGCGTTAGTTAGGGTAACGGCTTCCTGCGAGTATGGATTTACCCGGTATGTTATAAAAACAGTTTTTAATATCTCAGTCGCCTCATCATATGAAATGCATTCCGATATTTTTGCTACCGTGCTTTCAAAATCTTCCCGGTCTTCATTAAAGACCGATGAAATAATTTTCCGTATATCTTTTTTACTCAAATATTCATAGACATCTTTATCATAGCGCTTAATATTTTTTTTATTTGAACTTGCCTGAATTTGGTTATCTTTATTTTCATCTTCCAATTGAAAGCTTAATTTTTCTTCACCTACTAATTGTATTTCATCTTCCGCATTGTTGATAAATGGACTTTCTTTGTCTTTGCTAAAAACCTCATCTACATCTTGCAGAAGAGAAATATCATTTTCTTTTTCTTCAGTATCAGTTATCAGAGGTTCATCTGAGCTATCTTCCGGTTCAATTGTAAACTCGAAATTGTTTAAGTCGGTTTTTATTTCCAGCAATTCATCTTCGATGGATTGAAGTTCGGAATCATAAAGAGATAGCAGATCGTCGTCAATTAGTCCATGCTCAATATTTTCATCTTTTGATTTTTCATTTGGGGATTGTTCGGTATCCGTTAAAATTATTTTGTTTTTCTTCTTATTTTCCGGAGTTTCCTGCTCTTCTAAATTAAAAGTAGATAACGTTTTATCTTCTTCTTTGTCTTTTTCAATGGAGCTATTTTCGTTTGCATTAGTTTTGAAAAGATTGGTTTGGGTCTCTGTAATAATCTCTTCTTCCGTTGTTTTGATAGGTTGCGGGAGTGTTGCTGAATACAGAACTTTTCTAACCTCTTCGACGTTAAAATTTTGATTTGACTCTGCCGGGAAATATTTCCTTATTTTAAACTGATAGTCGATTAAATTTTTCTCTTTAAGAAAAAGGTCGAAATAAGCAGGAGAAATCGTAGTTTTGTTAACACCGCCCTCATTAAAAAATTCTGCCGTCGAATAGATCGAGTTATCCAAAAATTTTTCAGCTTGTCCTGAAAATAATTCTTTGTCAATTTTAGTGAGAATAGCTTCGAATTCAGTAATACTTAAAACAGATAATTTTCTTTTGGAAAGATAGCCGAGAAAAATATTCTTAATATAATCATAATAATAAATGTAGTTGAAAGCTAATTTGATTTCCTCAAATGTTTTCTGCTCCGATTCATTATAGACAAGTTTTACTAATGACCAACGGGGTCTAATTAAAAAGTTAATGTTAAACGAAACAGCTTGAAGCATTAATTTCTTCATATCTTCAAAAGATATTTTTTTATCCCTTTTAATTTCTTCGCCGATAATGTTCAAATGTTTTGCTATTTCAGCACCAGAATAATCAAAAGCAGACTGTTGAAGAAGTTTTTTCCTATCTTCAAATATAAGGAAATCCAATTCAGCGGAAATATATTGAATAATTGCCGGATGAACATCACTGCTTAACAGCTTCGCAAAAGTAAAAAACGATCCGAATTTTTTTACTTTATTAAGGCTAAAGTCAGATATAAATTTTATTTCTTTATCAAACATCAAAATCTCTCCAAATAACAATTCAAAATAAAAAAATCCCGAGTAACTTGCCTGCCCATATGCAGCAAAAGGTCGGGATTTAGAAGGAAAATTGATTATATATGTTCTTAATCAACCAATTCTTCAGTTTTAAACTTAGCACTGATGTATTCCCGGTTCATTCTTGCAATGTTAGATACGGAAATACCTTTTGGGCATTCAGCTTCGCAAGCATAAGTATTTGTACAACTACCGAAGAGATTTTCATCCATAACCTTAACCATAGCTTGAACTCGTTCATACCTTTCGGGTTGTCCTTGAGGCAATATCGCAAACTGGGAAACCTTTGCAGAGACAAAAAGCATCGCAGAGGAGTTTTTACAAGCTGCAACACAAGCGCCGCAGCCAATACATTCGGCGGCATCAAGAGCAAGGTCGGCTATTTTTTTAGGAATTAGAATTGAATTTGCATCAGGTGCACTGCCTGCGTTGAAAGATACGAAACCTCCAGCTTGTTGAATTTTATCAAAGCCAGATCTATCTACAATAAGGTCTTTAATTATAGGGAATGCAGTTGCTCTGAATGGTTCAATAAAAAGAGTTTCGCCGTCATTAAAATTACGCATATGCAATTGGCAGGTAGCTGTCTTAGGTAATGGACCGTGAGGATGCCCGTTAACGACTAGCCCGCATGTACCACAAATACCTTCGCGGCAATCGCTTTCAAAAGCAATAGGTCTTTTACCTTCCGCTTCCAAACGATTATTTATTTCGTCGAGTATTTCAAGGAGTGATGAATCAGGCGATACGTCTTGTTTAAACTCTTCAAAATAACCTTTTAATGAAGGAGTTTCCTGTCGCCAGATATTTAACGTCAAATGAATATGATTATTGTCCATTATTTGTAACTCCTCGTAGCTAGTTTTATATTATCAAATTCAAGATTCTCTTTGTTTAACTCCCACACACCCGGCTTCTTAAATTCCCAGGCTGCTACATAAGAATATTCATCATCTCTTCTTAATGCTTCACCTTCGACTGTTTGATATTCTTCGCGGAAATGACCGCCGCAGCTTTCATTCCTGTTTAATGCATCAATTGCCATCAGTTCGCCAAGTTCTAGAAAATCAGAGACTCTGCCGGCTCTTTCAAGCGTCTGATTAAGTTCATTTCCTTTCCCGACGATTTTAACGTCCTTCCAGAATTCTTCGCGTAATTCACTGATACTTTTGATAGCTTGCTTCAATCCTGTTTCGCTGCGGGACATTCCAACTTTGTCAATCAGAATATGACCGAGGCGTTTATGGATTGAATCGACAGTTTGTTTTCCATTAACATTTAATAATTTACTTACATTTTCTTTTACATTATTTTCTGCTTCTTTGAATTCATTAGATTTTGGATCCACTTTAGCCGGTTTCTCTGTTGTAAGATAATTTCCGAGTGTGTAAGGAACAACGAAGTAACCGTCTGCAAGCCCTTGCATAAGTGCGCTTGCGCCGAGTCTATTTGCGCCATGGTCAGAAAAATTAGCTTCTCCGAGAACGAATAAGCCCGGGACATTACTCATTAGATTATAATCTACCCACAGACCGCCCATTGCATAGTGAGGAGCAGGATAAATCTGCATGGGAACTTCATAGGGGTCAGTTCCGGTAATATTCTGGTACATATCGAACAGGTTACCGTATTTATCTTTAACGCCTTCCTTTCCGATACGATTAAAGGCTTCCGAGAAGTCGAGATAAACTGCTCTACCGCCTCCAACGCCGCGTCCCTCGTCGCAGACGTATTTTGCATTACGCGAAGCTACATCACGAGGTACCAAGTTTCCAAAAGCAGGGTATTTTCTTTCGAGATAATAATCCCTTTCAGCTTCGGGAATATCTTTAGGAGATCTTGTATCGCCAATTTTTTTAGGTACCCAAATTCTTCCGTCATTTCTCAAGCTTTCGCTCATCAACACTAATTTTGATTGAGCTTCGCCATGAACCGGAAGGCAAGTGGGATGAATTTGTGTATAGCAAGGATTGGCAAATACGGCACCGCGTTTATGAGCGCGCCATGAAGCTGTTGCATTGCTATTCATAGCATTTGTCGATAAGAAATAAACGTTCATATAGCCGCCGGTGGCTAAAATAACAGCTTGAGCAGAGTAGCTCTCAATTTCTCCGGTAACAAGATTACGGACAATAATGCCCTGGGCTTTGCCATTAACAACAACAAGGTCGAGCATTTCGCGTCGAGAAAACATTGTGACATTGCCGAGATGAATTTGTCTGTTCAAAGAACCATAAGCTCCGAGGAGTAATTGCTGTCCGGTTTCTCCGCGTGCATAAAAAGTTCTTGACACTTGAGCGCCGCCAAAAGAACGGTTGGCAAGCATACCGCCGTATTCTCTTGCAAAAGGTACACCCTGAGCTACACATTGATCTATAATATTATTACTAACATCAGCAAGGCGGTAAACATTAGCTTCGCGGGAACGGAAGTCGCCTCCTTTGACGGTATCATAGAACAATCTGAAGACAGAATCGGCGTCGTTCTGATAATTTTTCGCTGCGTTTATTCCTCCTTGAGCGGCAATTGAATGGGCGCGTCGAGGGGAATCGTGATAAGAAAATGCTTTTACCTTATAGCCTAATTCGCCTAAAGTTGCTGCCGCAGAAGCGCCTGCAAGACCGGTACCGACAACGATTATATCATATTTTCTTTTGTTTGCAGGATTGACAAGCTTCATCGAAAATTTATGGTTAGGCCATTTTTCGGAAATATTTCCTTCGGGTACGTGAGAATCTAACTTTATCATTATTTACCTCCCATTAGAAAAAAGTATATTGGAATAGAGGCGAAACCGAGCGCTAAAATCAGGGCATACACTGTCCCAATTTTTTTTATTAACGGAGTATATTTTTTATGATTCCACCCGAATGTTTGAAAGGCACTTTGGAAGGCATGGTTTAGATGATATCCCAATACAATCATTCCTATTACATAAATTAGTGAATAGATTGGATTTTGAAACCAGTGGGTTACAATCGTATAATAAGGATATTCGGTATTAGGATGCAATCCAAAGTTAAAAGTTGCCCAGAATGTTGATAAGTGAATTATAAGGAAAACAAAGATTGTAACTCCGGTAATAGCCATAGTTCTCGAATATATATCGCTATTTTCTCTTGAAGCATTGACAGCATATTTTTGCGGGTTTGCTTTTTTGTTTTCGTACCAAAGTTTTAAACCGTTGTAGATATGGAAAATAAATATAAGAGCAAGTAGAACTTCAATCACTCTAATAAGAGGTTTGAACATTTCCAAAGTATCGACATAAGTATCGAATGCTTTTGGACCGAAATAAAGCATCATATTGCCTATGAAATGAATGATTAAAAAAAGCATAAGCAAGGAACCGGTAAGAGCCATAATAAACTTTTTACCGATTGAGGAACTGGTGAACGTGCTGAACCAACCCATTAAACTACTCCTTCTATAAACTGAATTCTTGATTTGATGATATGATTATTTAAGATGGAATATAAATCTGTGTTCATTTTCTAAAAATTGTTTTCGATGTGCTATAGTGAATGGCAAACCTGTTTTTGATTACATTAAAATTTTTGCTAACCGAAATTATCAATTTTAATTTATAAAATCAATCAAAGTATGAAGCGGGGGATCGAAATACAAACAAAAATATATGAATAGCGCACTAAAGCTTGTCAGTCCGGTAAGCAGGCTTGCCTAACTGGTAGGCAAAGATTTAATTGACAATACTAGAAAGAATTTTATTTATTGTTAAAGGGAGAGTAATAGGCGTTATATGGGGGAAGGAAG